>JAJZXS010000024.1 GCA_021806295.1 Thermoplasmata archaeon | reverse complement strand
TTACAACTGATGAATCTACTGCAGCACTGTCATTATAGGGGTTTATTATATCTATTATTGATGAATTTATAAAATGCCAGTCTATCCTTAAAGATCTGCAGGATAATGTCCTGAAGTTGGGTATATCTGTCATATTCAACATTTCCATGAATTCAGGATGGTTATTGAAGAAGTATCTAGATGACCTGTAGGATACTCCATATATTTTCAAAATTACAATAATCTTCACAATTAGGGCTGTAGAATACTTTCTTATTCTATCCTCCGCAACTATTTGAGCCAACCTTTGCATAATTAATGGGATGTGGTTCGCTTCCATATCCCACTGATAATTTTCAAATTAATAAATATGACAATTGTCGAACAAATTATGGAAGTTTGGACACTCTTTTATAACTATTATGTTATATCTATGGTATATTACCTATGCCAGCAACAAGGATATACGAATGTATCACCGTAACTGAAAAACGGAATACTATTGTTCCGAAAGATAAAAATTTATACATTCTTTTCATGAAATGTAATGACGCTTGAAATTATAGATAATTTAGCTCTTTCAGAGGTTTTAATCAATAATTTATAGGTTGTGATTGCAGCTATATTTGTATTTATTATGACAATTGCTGTGGGATTTCTAGAAATAGGAGAATTGGGAAATAAATACAAAAACAGTTTGTTGAAAACCATTGTTATATCAGGGACAGCTATATTTGTTATGGCTATTATAGGATTTAATACAGCTTTTGCACCAACTTTAGATGGAATAATAGGTAACCCCTTCTATAAGAGTGGTTTCTTGCTCGGAGGTTTTTCATCCGGTTCTATTACTTCAACATGGTGGTCCATGACCGGCAAATATTTTAATACAGGTTTAAAAATTGGAACATATTATTTATTCGAAACCGCCTTTGCGGCCGTTACCCTTGCCCTTGTAGGTGTAATTGTATTAAAGAAAATGAAATTCAAAGCCTTTTTTTATATTTTCAATAGTTTATTTCATTATAATATGGAATCTACCTGCTGCATGGATCTGGAATCCAATAGGATGGCTCTACAGAATGGGTATGAGAGATTTTGCAGGTGGACTGGTTGTCCATGGAGCAGCAGCTGCTGCAGGACTGGCAATTGTGTACGAAATATGGAGAGAGGAGCGTAAGAAAGGTCCTAAAGAATCTATGAAAATTAATCTGCATATAAACAGTTCCTGGCTGGCAATAGGAATATTGTTACTCTGGGTCGGGTGGTTCGGATTCAATCCGGAAAGCGTGCTTGCCTTCAACAGCGATGTTCTTGTGGTTGTAATAACCACATTTATTGCTTCCGGTGCCGCGATGATGTCTACAATGTTATTCTGGGAATTACTGGACAGAAAAACTCCGGTTATTATTGATGCAACTAACGGAATTCTCATGGGGCTAATTGTAATTACACCACTGGCAGGATTTGTCAGCCCGGCAAGTGCACTGATTTTAGGATTTATTGGAGGGCCATTATTTATTGGAGGAGAAAAATTATTTTCAAGGGTAAAATAGTTTTCAGATCCAGTTGGTTTATTTCCAGGCCATAGTCTGGGAGGAGTCTTCGGGGTGATAATGATAGCATTCTTCACACAGCATTCATTTGCGGTAGCCTCGGGAAACAGTGTTCTGCCTAATGGGTTACTGTTTTATGGAGGATTTGCGGCTTTAAGGCAACTGTGAATAGAATTGCTGGGGATTGCTGTAGTGGTGGTAACCGTATTTGCGATATCCCTGGCAACCATATATCTCATAAGCAAACTAATCCATGGAATTCTGAATGGTGATATGTAAATCACAATAGCTTTTTTATTCCGATACGTCAAATATTATGGTATAACATTTGGTATGCCTGCTTCAGGATCATGAAATAATGATAAAAACCAGCAGATTAACCATACAGGGACACCATAATAGTTTATTACGCCATATGCAACATATCCATATAAAAATTAAAATATGGCTGTATACATGTTATATTCATGGAATTCGACGCAATGGTACTTTCAAGCTTCAATAAACCATTAATCAAGGATAAAATTCATCTTGATGACCCACAGGGCAATCAGGTTATAATAAAAATCCTCGCTGCGGGGATGTGTGGCACTGACCTCGGTATTTCAAGGGGCATAGAATTAAAACCTGGATTTAAGCTGCCCATGGTACTGGGGCATGAAAACATAGGGGAAATTGTCAGCACCGGTGGTTCAGTTCAGGATTATAGTACAGGGGACAGGGTTGCCGTATATCCAGCATGGGGATGTGGCAAATGCAGATGGTGCAGGGGAGGGTTTCCGAACCTCTGCCCTTACCAGGCAACGCCAGGACAGACCGGCTATAATGGAGGGTATGCAGAGTATATGCTCGTGCCCGATTATAGGTGGCTATACAGAATCGGGTCGCTGGTTCCCGAGCATGTGGCACCACTGGTTGATGCGGGTACAACATCCCTTGGTGCAGTAAAGAAGATCGTTTCCGCTGTTTCGCCGGTATCAACTGTTATTATCAACGGTATTGGCGGTCTGGCTACTTATGCGGTCCAGATGATGAAGGCTGTTATGCCAACTATTAATGTTATAGCCGTATCCAGAAAAGATGAGCACCTAGATTTTGCCAGAAATCTGGGGGCAGATCTGGCTGTAAAGCCGTCCGAACTGAAAGAAACAGTAAACAGGGTTACAGATGGAGAGGGAGCACAGGGGGCGATTGACCTGGTTTCCAGTAGTGATACGGTCCAGATGCTTAACAGTGTACTAAGTGTCAATGGAAAGCTTGTCCTAGTTGGTGCATACGGAAAAACCAGCAATATAGATGTTTTCACAACAATGGTATACCAGCATTCCATAAACGGCAGCAATTACGGGACCTATCAGGATATGATAGATGTGATTAAGATGTATTCAATGAAACGGATAAAAAGTTATGTTGTGGAAAGAAAGCTTGAAGAAGCAAATATCGGTCTCGACGCCATAAGTTCTGGAACAGTTCTGGGAAGACAGGTAATCGTGCCCGATTGAAAATGGTGATGTATATGGTACAAAAATGGAGTATAAGGCTGGTAAGGTCAGGCGAGCATACAGTGCCATCGCCACTTGCCTATTTTATGAAGGATTTTGATAGATACGAAAGGCTGGTTTTCCATATGGCATTGATACAGGCAGGCAATGAAAAAATTGTCCTGAACACCGGGATGCCGGTAGATATGAAACCACTTATGCAGCACTGGTACAATACAGACCCGGGAATAAAGGCGGAAAAGGCAACTGAATTCAACGATCCCGGTTATCTCTCAGGGTTCGGATTCTCTCCTGAGTCTGTGAACAAGGTTATACTGTCACCACTGGTATCCTATGCAACAGGAAATCTCGATTTATATAAAAAAGCAGAAATCCTATTTTCCAGGACAGGTTGGATTGAGCTAATGAACAAGAATCCCGTAGAACAGATGCCTGAACGTGAAATTAACTTCCCGGATAAAATACTGAGCCATCTGGTTACTGACTGGTGGAACAGGGTACATTTACTGGAAGACCGGGATATTATAGGGGATGGCATAGAAGTAATTCGTACAGGTGGCCATCATTTCAGCTCACTGCTCATAATAGTTAATACAGAAATGGGGCGTGTTGGTCTTACAGATTCATTCTTCACATACAGAAATTTGAAGGAAAATATACCCATAGGAGTTGGCGTTAGCCTTGAAGAATCCATAAGCTCCATGAAAATAGCAGAAAAAAATTGTGACATCATTGTTCCCATGCTTGAACCCACCCTGATGGAGAAATATCGGGATGGCATTATTGCATAATGGCATTTCTGAAATACAACTGTCAGCAATACTTTTATAATTACAGGCATGCTTTATGTTAAGGCGTGGTTTAAATAATTTTATTTCCCCTACGGAGATATTCATTCAGGTGTATAAGAAAATCAAGGATATAGTAATCTGCAAAAATCATGTCAGAATCAGTTGCAAACCTGTGGGGATAATCGAAACACACATGATGGGTTATAAATTTACTTGGTGTAACATCAATAATAGCAAGAATAGCATTAATTATAGAATCCAATGTGCCATCATCATCCATTCCAAGATCCAGCATTATTAAGTATGATTTGGCCATAATTGCCAGGGAAGAAGCATCAGCCGGAGTTTCAGGCTCTTCAGGTGCCTGGAAGTCGTATAAAGGCACAAGGTCAGGTAGCCTGCAGTGGCTTATATAAAACCTGAGGGCCTTTCTGTAAAAGTCTATGTATTCTTTTTTTCCGGCATACTTATAGCCGTAAGCAAGTGCAAGGAGAAACCATGCCTGTCCACGTGACCACGTTGTGTTATTGCTGTAGCCAAGGTTGTTCCATTTTGCCAGGATATTTCCGGTATCAGGATTGAATTCAACCATATGTATTACAGAATAATCGTTTCTCATGAAGATTTTCACAGTGCTGTCCAGATTGCTGACGGCCGTTTTCAGATAATAATCCTTTCCTGTATGGTCATATGCCCAGTACAGAAGTATATTTCCTATTATGGAGCCATCAACTGCGGCAAGGTTATTACCCTGAATATCTGTTCCAAGGACCTGACATTCACTCCCAAGAGGAATAAGACCAGCATAGGGATTATACATGGAAATGAGGTTATCAGCCGCCAACAGTGCAGTATTCAGATCGCCCTCAGAACCGAACATGTCATACATCCTGGCAAAAGAGTAATAGAAAATAAAGCCCAGGAATATATCCCTGTCTCTTGACCTGCAACTAATTTTACCTGCAAGGGCCTTAATGTTATTTATTATGCCAGACACTGGAGAAATTATGTATGCATTTAACTGCAGTGAAACCCAGTGGCCACCACTCCAGTTGCATGCATCTGTGCAGAAAAGTTTGCCTGAGCGCTCATCCCGGTAATAGGGAAACCTGTTCATGCATTCTTCAGAAATTTTGTAAACCTTCCCCGCAAGAGATTCCATTGTAGTGTAAATATTCTTCCTGCTTTCATCGCCCATATTTTATCAGACTATGGTCATATAAAGATATTATTATCAACCTGTGGCATATACAACATATTAACCTCAAGAATTTTATACTTAAACCTGAATTATTTATGGATATAAAATGTCAAAAATTGTAGATATGGATTCCCAGATTCTGAAAGTCCCCACCGATAAGCATATTAGCGACTCCATCCATTCAACAGAGTTTGTTGAAATAGTAATATGCAGAATAACTACCGTGGATGGACTTGAGGGGACAGGTTTTACCTATACCATTGGTAAGGGAGGGGCATCCATCAAGGCATTTCTTGATGGTTATGTTAAGAAGGTCATAATAGGAGAGGAAAGCAGCGATATCAATGGCATATGGAATAAAGTCTGGTGGATGGCCCAGCCCGTTGGAAGAGGTGGCATAACGGAACATGCTATTGCTGCACTTGATATTGCCCTGTGGGATATCAAATGCATTGAGGCAGGGAAACCACTTTACTGGATGCTTGGCGGTAATGGAAGGCCGGTGAAGCTTTACGAGACCAACTCTGGATGGCTGCATTATACCGAGGAGGAACTTGTTGAGTCGGTTAAATCTGTAATGAAATCAGGATTTTATGGGTTTAAAATTAAGGTGGGAAGGCCTTTTGAAGAGGATATGCATAGGCTCAAAGCTGTAGTGGATGCTGTTGACGGAAAAATCTCTATAATGGCAGATGCAAATCAGGCGTGGTCGTATCCAGAAGGCCTCAGGAGATCAAAAATGATGGAACGCATGGGGATTGCCTGGATCGAAGAACCATTTCCCGCTGATGACATTGAAGCATACAGAAAACTGTCTATAATTTCCGGAATTCCAGTGGCTGCAGGTGAGACAATTTTCACCAAATATGAATTTATGAAGTATATTAACGCCGGTATATCCATAGCACAGCCAGACGTCTGCAGAACCGGAGGAATAACTGAATGGGTCCAGATCTCCTCTCTGTGTATGGCAAACAATGTGAATATAGCACCACATTTCATTATGCAGCTTCATGCTCCCCTTGTTTCATCCATACCCTGTGGCCTCTATGTGGAATATATTCCGTGGATGGAAAAATTATTTTCCGAAAAGCCGAAAATAGAGAAAGGAATGATATATCCTTCAAGTAAGCCTGGAACAGGTGTGAAGTTCCACAACAGGGCATTAGAAGAATATAACATTGAATATGTTTAAATAAATTTAGTATCTAACAAATCAATCTGCCAGAAAGAAAGCCACGGGATTTATGATGTGGATGAATCCTGGAACTAAATATTTATATATTGAGTACATATATGCACATAATGGGATTTGTAAATATAATAGTTCATGATGAAACCAGGGATAGATTAAATAAATTGAAAAATAAACCGAGGGAAAGCTATAATGATGTTATCACCAGATTGATTGATGAACACGATGGTAACAAAGAAGAATAAAATCAAAGATTCTTTGAATAAAACTAAAAAGAAAATCCGATAATGTATATCCTTAGAACATAGATAACCATAAAATCAATTTTATAATATTTTAAAAATTAAATATTAGAAATATGTAAAAATTTAACCCATAAAAATCAGGCATAGAGTTTGTCCATGTCCTCTACTGGTACATCCTTGGTTTCTTTCAGCATGAATATTGTCCATATTAATGCCCCAACTGAGAGAAGTGAATAGACAATCCATGCGCCTGTGAAACCGATTCTGCTGGACATGATAGGATATATGGTAACATTTGCAAAATCCATAACCCAAATTGCTATGGCTATAATCCCTGCTATGAAACCCCTGGATTCACTTGTAGAGCTTTCCCCCTGCAGGACCCATGCTGTCATGCCTATGGATACTGAATATACAAACGTATATATATACAGGAATATGAGAACTATCAGGTATAGCTTGAATGACCAGAGTATGGCGGCTATAAACCCGGAGATGATCATACCTGTCCAGGCAATCTCTGAAATTTTCTTTCTTCCCCATGTATCAATATGCGACCATCCATAGAAACCGCCAACAGTAAGGGCGATTCCGATGGGAACCAGGGCCACCATATCATATATTTCTGATGTAACAGGATTTATTACAGTGGGGAAAAGATGAATTGTACTGAGTATTTCTGGGCCGAATATAAATGGAATATCTATTCCACAGAACATATCAAAGAATGCAAAACCAATTATAACTCCAACGCCTTTCCATATAGACCTTGGTATTTTATATGACTTTATTTTCTCATTCCATTCGTTTGAAGCTTCTGTTAACTCTTCAATGGTGGCTGATATTCCGAATGTTTCAAGAACCTTCTTGGCCTTATCTATTTTTTTATGTATAATCAACCATCTTGGAGATTCAGGAATTTTGTATCGGAATACCAGACCAATCACTGCGGGAACTGCGGCCACATAAAATAGTATCCTCCAGCCAACTGTAGCTACACCAGCGGGATCTACGCCGTACACAAGGATACCCATAAGATAGGCCCCCAGGATGGCCATATTGATCATCATCTGCTGGAAACCAGTAAGCCTTCCACGGTCCTTTGCAGGGGCAAATTCTGAAATAAATGCGGTCGCAATGGCTGAGTCCGCACCAATCCCAACACCGATAATCAACCTTCCAATCAAAAGAACCAGATATGATGTTGCAGAGCCTGAAACCAGGGCACCAACAATATAAATTCCCATATCAGCAAGCAGGAAGGCTTTTCTTCCACTTTTATCTGCAACAAAAGTTACAATGAGTGCCCCAACAGCACCTCCAAGAAACTCTGATGAGGCCTCAAGTCCAAGAAGTACCGGAATGTGGGATGTGTATGGGAAAAACGGTATAACCAGCCCAATATTTGACTGATCATATCCAAAAAGAAAACCTCCTATAGTAGCAAGCGCGACAAATGCCCAGTACATATTTCTAAGTTTAGCATCGTCAAGTCTGTGCAAAATCTCATCGAGCTTATACTTATATGTACCATTATTATTTATATGTTCGGTCATATACTATCAAATTTATAACTACAATCAGTATTTAAATATTATAATCAACATGTTGCTTATATAATGATTGCCAAATTGCTTTATAAAATATGCATCCAGTAATATCATTTACTTATATAATATGTATTTACACGGTATTATTGGCTAAACCCGGTTAAATAAAATAATATATTGTATATAATATTATTTTAGGGGTTCAATTCATTTTTAATACTGCCCTTCCATTTATATTTCCGTGTTTCAGATCCTGTAATGCAATGTTTGTGTCCTCAAGGCGGTATTCTTTTGATTCTATCTTTATTCTATTCTGGGATGCAATATTGAGCACCTGATCCATATCGTGCCTGCCACCTATCTTTGTGCCCTTCAATTTAATTTCAGTGGTAAAATCATAATCAACTTTCCCAAATACACCCTGAACCATTACACCTCCATCCTTGACCATCTTCATAGAATTCATTATGGCTTTCTCATATGGGGCGAAGAGTATAAGTGAATCGGCTGTTTTCCTGTATTTTTCTGCATTTGAAAAATCCCTATCCATTAGCAGCACATCATCAGCTCCCATTTTGTATGCAAGATCCTCATGGCTCTTCGACGTGGATACTGCAACCACTCTGCTTCCGTAAAGTTTTGCAAACTGTAGTGCTACATGGCCAACACCTCCAATCCCTACAACGTATACTGTTTTCCCCGGTGCAAGCTCTGCCTTTTCAGTAGCGCAATATGCTGTTATCCCGGGACAGAATAATGGAGAACTCTTAACATAGTCTATATTTGACGGCACCCTGTTAACATATCGGGAATCTGCAATCATCTGCTGTGCATATCCCCCATCTACCGTTTCTCCGGTCCACTTGCCATAGGGACATAGATACTCCTTTCCTGTGGTACAGTACTCACATTTACCACACGCCTGGAAAAGAGGCTGGACACCAACAACGTCGCCCTTCTTCACATCTTCTACAAGATCTCCTAGGGAGTGAACTCTGCCAATTATCTCATGTCCTGGTATTATGGGTTTTTTCCCGGGTAGCCCGTGTGATATCCAGTCCCCTTCTATCATATGCAGGTTGGAGTGGCAAACGCCGCATGATATATTGTCAAGAAGTACTTCATAACCTGCAGGTTCCCTGATTTCAACATCTGTATATTTCAGTGGATTATCCTCCACCTTTTCTGTTTCATTCAAAACCATTGCTTTCATAATTAAACATGTATGAAACTTATAAAACATTTTGTATGTACATGTTGTATCTATAGTCAATATTTTTCCCTGTTTGACACATATTTTTTCATAATGGAAAATATTTAATAATAAATATATATAATATTTTATGGAATCAAAAACAATTATAAGCCCGGGCAGAACTGTTACGGAATCCGATATAGTAAGGTTTGCCGGATTGAGCGGTGATTACCATCCTGCACATACCGATGAATTATATGCAACCAGAAAATCCATATCTGGAAGGAGAGTTGCCCATGGCCTTCTGATACTGAGCATATCGGAGGGACTATTTTTCAGGACAAACTATTTTGACTGGGAAAACATACCACTGATGACCCTGGGTTTTGAGAATGTAAGGTTTCCGAACCCAACCTATATGGGAGATACAATTCATTCTGAGTTTACGCTGGAATCCGAAAGGGAGAGCAAAACACATCCCGGAATGAAAATTATGGTTTTCAATGTAAAAGTATCCAAACAGGATGGCACTGTTGTGTGCCAGTACGATCACCCTATAATTGCCGGGTCATAAATTATATAACACCCTTCTTTTTTAGATCGGATATTTGGTTATCAGAAAAGTTGAGCATTTTTCGGTATACCTCTGTATTGTTATATCCCAGCGGGAGTCCCGGTGTCACCACCCTTCCGGGAGTCTCTGACATTTTCAGGGCTGACCCGATAGTTCTGAAATTTCCCACAACTGGATGCACTGTATCCACAATCATATTTCTTGCCTTAACCTGTGGGTCATCCGGAAGCTCCTCAAGTTTTCTTACCTCACAGGCTGCCCCACCACATTCCAGTACCAGATTAACAGCGTATTCCGATGTATTGTTAATGCTCCACGATGAGACTATCTTATCAACGATCCCGGCATTTTTTGTCCTCTCCTGAAGATGCATTAATCTTTCATCCTCTAAATAATCTGATTCCCCTATTTTTTCCAGGAAAAGCCTCCATTTGGCATCATCGCCTATAACTATCACCACCCAGCCATCCTTTGTCCTGTAAACGTTGTAGGGTGCAAGTACAGGTATTGCATTCCCCTGTTTCACAACATTTCCCACCTGCATCTGGCTGTAAAGCCCTATCATGTAATTAACAGCAACATCAAACATTGCAATATCGATTCTCTGACCATGCCCGGTTCTATCCCTGTAATGAAGTGCGGCAAGTATGGAAAGTGCGGTATAGGTACCTGCTGAAAGATCCATTATTGCCGGAGCTGCCCTGATTGGAGGGTCTCCAGGAAAACCTGTCAGATCCATCATCCCTGATAATGCCTGTATTGTTGTATCATATGCCGCATCGTTCCTATACGGCCCGGTATAGCCAAATCCGGTACTGGAGGCATAGATCAAAGATGGATTGTACTTCTTCTGAATTTCGTACCCAAGTCCGAGCCTATCCATAACGCCTGGCCGGAAATTATCCAGAAAAACATCACTCTTTTTTATTAAGTCAAGAAAAATTTCCTTTCCTCTGGCTGATTTGAGGTTCAACGTTATAAATTTTTTATTGGCATTGTAATTCATGAAAAATGTTGATTCTCCATTAATAGTTGCTGAATTGTGCCTGTTTGGCTCTCCATCAGGAGGCTCTACCTTTATAACCTCTGCACCGAGTTCTGCAAGCAGCCTTCCCGCAAACGGTCCATTGAGATGAAAAGAACATTCTATCACACGTATTCCTTCCAGAGCAGATTCTTCCATCTTCAATAAAAAGTATATTTATATATAATAATTTATATCAACACGTCTGGTCTCCGAATATTTTCCTATTTAACCAGGAATTTTTCCAATGCCTTCTCTGTAACCTCTGACCCGGCGCCCGTTATTGTATTCAGACGGAAGTACCCGTTCTCAGGCTTGACCGGATATTTCCATACATCTGTTAGCCAGTCAACATGCTCCACCATTTTTCCATTTGGTACAGATGCCACAAGCTGCCCGTGCAGAGGTTGCTGTATATTGGTATGTGGATATAAATTCAGGCCAAATGCCTCTGAAAGGCTGGCAACCTTCAACCATTCTGTTATCCCCCCAACCTTGGTTACATCGACCTGTACAATATCTACGGCCCTGGACACCATGTAGTCCCTGAATGAATACAGGTTTGTAATTGATTCTCCAAGGGCAATAGGAATTGTAGTTCTCTTTCTGAGTTCTGCATGCCCTGCTATGTCATCCGGATTCAATGGCTCCTCTAGCCAGTAAATATCAAATTTTTCCAGTTTTCTGGACATGTATATTGCAGTTTCAAGATCCCATTTAGTGTTTGCATCTATCATTAATTTCATATCGTAACCGATAGCCTCCCTGACACCCTTTACCCTCTCATAGTCATCCATTGGATTTCTGCTACCCACCTTCAATTTAATGGATTTATATCCACTGTTTTTTAGCCTCACCGCATTTTTTATGAGGTCTTCCTTTGGCCAGGAAAGCCATCCCCCGTCTGTATTATAGGCCTCTACCTGATCACTGCCGGCACCGAGCACCTTATAGAGCGGCATATCATTGACCTTACACAGTATATCCCAGAGGGCAATGTCTACCAGTGAGGTAATATAGACCCCTATGCCGTTATAGCCTAACCTCGGGTCCCAGCCAAAATTATGGGCTTCCATAAGAGATCTTTCAACGTTCATGCGCATCAGCGGGTCAATACCGTTTAATCTTGGTCCCACATATTCATCAAACATCTTCTTGACTATGTCAAGACCCTCGGATGTATGCCAGTTATAGCCGTAACCTTCTATTCCTGCGTCAGTAGATATCTTAAGTACCAGCAGATTTATTGAGTCCACTGTGTACTGGGAGTCGTTTATTCTACTCACAGGGATATTCAGCAGAAAAGTTTCAGATCCAGTTATTTTCATAATATATTATAAATTAGTTATATATAACAGTATCATGCAACATGTTTACAAATCAGAAATCATGAAAAACCTTATTTAGCCTCAGCTATATGACGATATAGCTGTGAGAATCGGAGGCGGTTGTTGGTAGATTTGGCCTTCGAGGCCGTTAATCAGAATAACCGCCCTTCGACTCGATTTCATACCTTATTAATATCTAATAAGGTGAATAGGAGTTTGTCGAGTCTACGATTCTAAATCTCACAGAACCACTAAGAGGTGATTAATATAGTAATAGGTTTGGATGTACATAAACGTTCTGTATATGCTACGGTATTAAATGATAATGGAGATATTATTGCCCAGAGGAATATGGAAAATAATATAGAGACAGTCAATGAGTTTTTATCGGGTTATAAGGATCATGATATTGTAATAGAATCATCTACATCAGGAAAATATTTGTCAAAAGAGTTAATAAAATTAAACTATAAAATACATTTAATAAATCCCTCAAAAGTACCTGAGATATCTAATAATTATAAGAAAACAGATAAGGAAGATTCCTTAAAACTTGCAGAATTATTTAGAATGAATGCATTGTCTGAAATATACATTCCATCAGATGAAATAGAGAATATAAGGTCATTGGTTAGATGCAGGCATTCACTTGGAGAAGAACTAACATTAAAAAAGAATAAAATACATGCATTATTAACATCCTATGGAATAATAATAAAAGCTACAGACCCATTCGGTAAGAAGGGATTAAAAGAAATTGAAAATAATTATAATAATCTTAATTATTCTGATAAAATAGTTTTAAGGTCATTGTTAAATGACATGTCATTTATAAGGGAAAGGGAAATAGAATCAGAAATATCTTTAGTATCCAGCAATAATGATAATATAAAATTATTGATGACAATTCCTGGAATAAATTTTTATACAGCATCAGCTATATTATCGGAAATAGGAACAGTAAACAGATTTACTAATAAGGAAAGATTTGCATCATACACAGGACTTATACCAAGTGAGCATTCATCAGGTGAAAAAGTAATAAAGGGACATATAACAAAGCATGGCCCATCATTATTAAGATTCTTTTTGGTTGAAACAGTGCATTCGTTAATAAAGTATACAAAGAAATTTAAATCAAAGTATCTTAGCATGGTAAGAAGATTGGGAAAGAAAAGATCTATAATAGCAATAGCAAGAATATTGGCAGAAACAATTTATACAATGTTAAAAAACGATATAAAATTTGTTGATCAGGAAAGAAGGGAAATGGCTAATCCGGATGAATTATACTTTAAAAGGCTTGAAGAACTATCATTAAAGAAAATAAACAATATGAAAAGAATTTCTAAAAATGGCAATGTGAATAACGATTCAGCAAATTTAAAATACAATGGAGGCATAAAAGACTGTTAAGTATAGGTTTTTCATAGGAATATACCAGAAAGAAAGCCACCGAGCTTGCTATGTGGATGGATTTCTTGCAATCATGAGATAATGCTTATAAAGATTTATACCATACCAATAATAGGCATGGAATATACTACCGCATATAAATTCAGAATATACCCCAATAAAACACAAAGAAAGACTATAGGGGATATGCTGTATTTATCCCGTAAATTATACAATGCCATGCTAGAGCAGAGAAGGATGGCATACCAGCTGAATAAGGATTATTATGAAAACTTAAGAGTCAGCTATAACACACAGGCCATAGAGCTATCAGAACTTAAGAAGGAATTCCCTGAATATAAAAATATATTTTCACAGGTATTGCATAATGTAGCAGACAGACTGGATAAGGCATATGGCAACTTTTTCATTAGGGTAAGGGAGAGGAAGAACGGAAAAAAGATAAAGGCAGGATTTCCCAGATTCACATCCAGGGATCATTACCGTTCAATAACATACACACAGTTCGGATTCAAGGTACTGGATAATACACATGTATTCTTTTCCAAAATAGGAAAAATAAGGATGTTCCAGCATATAAAAATAGATGGAAAAATAAAACAGGCAACAGTAAAGAAAGATAAAGCCAATAGATATTTTGCAACATTTATTGTGGAAGAGGTTAATAATAATATAAACTGCTCTGAGTTTCCATATAATCCGGTAGGAATAGATGTTGGCCTTCTAAAATTAATAGCCACTACAGATAACACTCCGGTAGACCCTCCAAAGTATCTAAGAAAGTCAGAAAATAAATTGAAAAGGGCACAGAGAAGTTTATCAAGGAAGCAGAAAGGATCTCAGAATAGAAGGGAAATGAGGGTAAGAGTTGCAAGAATAAGCAGCCACATAGCCAACCAGAGAAATGATTTCTCACAGAAGCTATCAAGGACTTTAGTAAACAATCATAACTTCATAGCATATGAGGACCTTAACATAGAGAATATGATGAAGAACCATAAATTAGCAAAAAGCATAGCAG
>JAJZXS010000046.1 GCA_021806295.1 Thermoplasmata archaeon | reverse complement strand
AGTAAATGAATAGTTAACCCTTACAGGCTTTTCCGGTATGATGACCCTTTCCAGCAATCCGTATTTTTCCAGAATCGATAATGTAGTCGATAGGCTGGTGTTATTTATTCCCTTTACCTCATTTTTTATTCTGTTGAAGCCTGCGCCGTTGAATTTTCCAATTGCTATTACCACCGGCACTGTCCACTGTCTCATTATTTCTGAGTATTTTCTGGCGTATTCCTTTCCTGTCCCGATTTCCTTTAACTCTAGGTAGGTCAATTTGAATTCACCTGGTATATTTTATATAACTTTCTGATATATAAATATGTATTGCATTATAGAAACATGGAAGGAATAGAAGCATTGAATCAAAATATGGTAGATATAGCAGAGAAAGCCAGCAGGGCAGTTGTAAGCATCAACAGTACCCTGAAGATGCATTCCTATGGTTATGGAATTGCTCCAGTGAAGGGTTCCGGTTCAGGTTTCATAATAACTCCTGATGGATATGTGCTTACCAACAACCATGTGGTTGAAGGTTCTGAGGAGGTTGAGGTAATACTCAGCGATGGAAGCAGATACACTGGAACCGTGGCAGGAAGGGATCCGCAGACCGACGTGGCCATAGTAAAAATTCAGGGGAGTGGATTCCCCGTTCTTGAACTCGGTGACTCTGAGGCAATAAAAACAGGTTCACTGGTACTTGCAATAGGCAATGCCCTTGGGCTTCCTGGTGGCCATACAGTATCCATGGGCGTTATAAGTGCAAAGAACAGGCCCATGCCATGGGCAGATTTTATCTTCGAGGGTTTGCTTCAAACCGATGCAGCAATTAATCCCGGAAACAGTGGCGGCCCACTGGTGGATATGTCCGGCAGGGCTGTGGGGATAAATACAGCAATAATTGCCCAGGCAAATGGAATAGGATTTTCCATTCCGGTAAATACTGTAAAAAAGGAATTGCATGACATGATATCAACCGGCAGGGTCAACAGGCAGTACATAGGCATCTCAGGAATGGAGGTGAACAGCAGCATTGCCAGAAGGTATGGCACAGAAGCAGATCATGGAGTTATGGTTGCAAGGATTGACCCGGATTCGCCCGCATACAGTTCAGGTCTCAGGCCCGGGGATGTCATAATAGAATTCGGTGGAAAACCAGTAAATTCAATGCGTGACCTCATAAAGCATGTATCTGAGATGTCCGGCAGCAGCGATGCGGTATTCATGAGGGGCAGAACCAGGTATAAAACCACCATAACCATGAAAAATAAAAAGGGAAAGAAGGTATTTATCACTGACTGATTTTATAATTTTAATTTATTTTCTATTAAACTTTTTATATAATCGCCCTTTAAAAGGTCATCTATTTTGATTCTCTCCTGATCTGCTGTATCCCTGTTTCTCAGTGTAACTGTATTATCCTCCAGTGTCTGGTAATCCACGGTTATGCAGTAAGGCGTTCCGATCTCGTCCTGCCTTGCATATCTCTTTCCAATGGTTCCTGCCTCGTCATATAATACGTACTTATCAATATTTTTTAGCCCTGAATATAATTCTTCTGCCCTTTCTTTCAGACTGTCCTTTTTCATTAATGGAAAAACGGCAACATGATAGGGTGCCATGTAGTACGGCAGCCTGAGCAGATTTTTTCCATCCCTTTTGTCCATGGTCTGTGATATAAGCGTAAGAAGTATGCGGTCAATCCCATATGATGGCTCTATTACATATGGCATCACATCCCTTCCGTTAATATTTATTCTCATCTGCTCTCCTGAGCTTCCTTCATGGTTTTTCAGATCGAAATCGGTCCTGTTTGCTATTCCAACTATTTCGAACCATTCATTGTCAATTAATCCCTCGGCATCCCAGGAATCCGCAGCATAATGCGCCCTCTCATCCGGGTCATGCTGCCTGAATCTGAGCCTCTCGTTGGATATTCCTATTTTTTCAAGTATTATCTGGGTTTTGAGCACGAAATATGCGAAGGCCTGGCTGCTGATAATTCCTTTTTCATATGCCTCCTTAACTGAGATGTAGAGTTCTTCGCCTGTGTTTGGCCTCATTATAATCTTTTTAAAATCATAAAGTTCCCTGAATTCAAGGTTCTCCGGATCAAGAAATACCTCTGTTTCACACTGGTTGAATTCCCTCAGCCTTATAAGGCTCTGTCTGGGAGATATCTCATTTCTGAATCCCTTCCCCTGCTGTCCCACGATCATGGGGAGTTTTCCACGGTTATAGTTGGCAAGAAGTTTGAAATTCACAAAAATTCCCTGTGCAGTTTCTGGCCTGAGGTAATAGTCTCCGGTAACCCTGTACATTAAATTGAAATCATAGACCTTCTTTATTATGCTTCCACATACCGGGCATTTAAGGTTGGATTGCCCGGCAAGTTCCTCTGCATCCTGCAATGTTGCCGGTATGTATTTGATTTTATTGAACTCAAGCACAGTTTCAAGCTTGAATTTGTTTTTGCAGTGTTCGCACTCTGCAGCAAGGTCTGAAAACCGTGCAAGATGCCCCGATGCCCTGAATACCGGTTCAGGAGTTACATTTGGAGAATCCAGGAATATGGCGCCATCGTTCAGGTATTCCTCCTTCCATACCCTTACAATATTGTCCTTGAGAAGAACGCCCAGGGGGCCGTAATCATAAAAGCCGGCAAACCCACCGTAGATAGAGAATGAGGGCCAGAAAAAGCCCCTCCTCTTTGCCAGTTCAACTGCCTCCTCGTACATATTAATCCTTGAATATTTTCATGATCTCTATATCATACAGCATGCCGTATATGTCACCATGGCCGGTCAGTACAGGAAGCTGGTTGTAATTTTTCTGTGCCATGAGCTTTACTGCATCTTCCAGATCCGATTCAAGGTATATTACCTGTGGCTCCTTCACCAGCAATTTTTTTACAGGTATATCTGGCACGGTTATGTTTGATTTTGCTATGAAATAGGTGAACACATTTTTAATGCCATCCCATGACCATGGGTCCTCGTCATCGGCTATGCCTGACTCACTGGATTCAATGGTTTCATACATTTTTACCCTGTCAAATATATCCCTGTCTGTAACAAGCCCGGTAAATTTGGCGTTTTTATCCACAACCGGGAAAGAATATATCTGTGAGAGGTTCATCATCAGGAGGGCCACCGACAGGGGTGTATCCTCCCAGCACGGAACAGATGTGTATTCCATGACATTTTTAACCTTTACCTTTCCATATCTTTCCTTTATCAGGTTCAGGAAGTTCTGTGGTGTAAGTATTCCTACAATTTCGTTATCGTCATTTACAACTGCAACGTGCCTTTTCTTCTGTGTGTATAGCTGTATTGCTGCAGCCTCAACCGGGTCGTTCTGATTCACCGTTGGCGCCTTTCTCATTACCAGTGCAGTCTGGGTTTCATCTGGATTGTAAAATATATCCCTCCTGGTGATTATGCCCTGGTATTTGTTCTGGCTATTTTTTATAGGTATTCCTGTAACATTGTTTTTAATAAGTATTTTTATAACCTCTGAAATAGAACTGGGAACTGTGTAGCACAGTGGATTCTTTGTCATAATGTCCGAAACTTTATAATCCATGCCAGTTAATGTATTCCTTATAAATAATTCTTTAGGTACATAAATTCTGAATAGATAGACAGAGCCATGTATTTATAATGTACGTGGAACGTAACACGTTATAACAAAATGATTTTATTGTATATGCAATTTCAGAATATGGAAAAATATTACGTTGAAGTCAAAGCATATCCTACAATAGGAATACTTCTGCTGGGCGGTGTATCTGACAGTGTAAAAAGGATCCCCAGGCACACCACAGCAGGAATAGCTTACACCGGGCTTAATGATGAAATATATGTTAAAACAGACCTCTATCTTTCCAATGAAAGGTCAGGAATAATCAACGGAAGGAAAATCCCGGAGGATTCCAGCAGGTCTCCGTTTATTGTCATAGACAAATATAAAAATGACATACTCAAGAGGCATCCTGAATACAGTGAGGTATCATTCATATCTGAGAATAAGAATGTTCTGAGCGGGAGCTCGGATGCCGGTGCTGCGGCAATAGGTGAATGCATAGAATCAATATTCGAGTACAACATAAATATATTCAATTTTGAAAACGACCTCCAGAAAATATCGGAAAGTGCCGGTAGAAGCCTTTATGGCGGGTTTACCATTAATCATGCAAATGGAAAGGAGTCACTTACAGACGAAATTCTGGGGCCGGAAGATTTCCAGGACTTTGTTATAGTAGGCTGCAAATTTTCAGATGAGAGGAAACCCTCAGACGTGATTCATGAGAATATTATAAATCATGAAAAGTACCAGGAAAGGGTAAAAAATTCCGAAATACGTGCAAAGGAGCTGGAGAAACTTGCAGACAGTGGAGATATTAAGGGCATATTCGAGGCCGGGGAAAGAGATACTCTGGAATACCATTCTATGCTCCGTGAGGTTGATGTCAATATAATTACTGAAGAGATGCAGAACTTTATAAATAAAATTTCTGAACTTAAACAGGAATTCTGGAACTCATACATAGTTACCGGTGGGACAAACGTTTTCGTGGCAGTTGAAAAGGGAGATAAGGAAAAGGTAAGGGAAGCTGCAAAGGAATTTAACTGTGAACCTGTTTACCTCAAGGTTGCCGGAAAGCCAGATGTAATTTCCAAAAATTTCTGATTTTTAACTTTATCCTTTGATTTTTGTGTACGCCTTTCTGTAAGGAAAGAATATCACCGCAAGGAAAGCTATGATTGAAAGAAATAACCCATCATAGGAGTACTCAGGCACATGTGTGTAATATTCCCTCGGCCACTTTCCCTCCATTCTGAGTATATTCAGCTTTATCAATCCGATCCACGGGATGTAGCCATAGGCCTTACCTACTATATCTGTGAGGTTAACCGGCCTGATTCCCCATATGTTCTGATCTGATGCGTAGTATGCGTTATAGGTTTTGTTATAGTAGCCGGAATCCTCTGGAAGGCATGCGAGATTGTGGTCGCCAACCGTTATGAATCCAGAATCTCCGGTATATCCTGAAACATTTACAATAAGGTTCCTGTGTGCATAGCCTATGTTATCCAGCAGGATGGAATCCCCGTATATATGAATGTATGGCTGCCCGTGGTAACCCCTGATCTCCGGGGATGTGCCATTCCAGTAAAGATAGAACATTGCCCTGTGAATAGTAACAACCCCCAGTGCCGAATTATGGTATAATATTACATTTCCGAATTCACCGTATGTGGAATAATTAATTTCCCTGCCCTTTACATAGGTTGTTATATCATTTACACTGCTTACCTTCTTTACCATTACAACAGTGCCCTCATCT
Source organism: Thermoplasmata archaeon (assembly GCA_021806295.1). Lineage (GTDB taxonomy): Archaea > Thermoplasmatota > Thermoplasmata > Thermoplasmatales > Thermoplasmataceae > Ferroplasma. Next base: position 9,322 of record JAJZXS010000046.1, on the reverse strand, counting down.
ATCAATCCATACTGCCATTTATCTGAATGTTCCATGCTGTAGGATTCAACCACGCTGGCTGGTGGGAAAACACCGGAATATGCTGTTAGGGAAACAAGGATTGCAATAACCGCAATGATAAACGCCAGCGATGCAAAAAGGCTTTTCCTGTCATGGACGGCACTCTTCATCATTTGCAGATTGGGATGTCATATATAACTGTATTTTGGAATTCAGGAATAAAACCAAAACGGTTAATAAATTTCTATGATTATTATTTTATGATCAGGAGAAGGTATTACTTTCTTTCAATGCTAATATTCTCCATAGTCCTATCTATCATAGTGTCACTAAAATCAGTTGATTTTCTCCTTACATTCATGATCTACACGGCTATTTTCTTTATATTAGGAATTTCATTAACAGTTTTTCCCTTTGTATACTATAACCATTTCTCTGAGATGAAAATTCTGAGTAAAATCCCCAAATATTCCCCAAATCAGGTTATCAATATAATGGATTCAAGAGAAAAATTCAATGTGGCAATCCACGATCAGGGCTTTGATACAATTCCCGGGCTCATAGTTGAACAATACATAGAGGCAAAGGCTGTGTTCCTCGGGCATTATCTGGAATTCTACCAGTATGCCTCACCCTGGGTTCTTTCGTACTTGCCATTCCTCAAAATAGACCTGAAATACGTTTTGGGGGTATCGCAGGGAAAGAGGTCATATACTCTTGATACTCCGGGATTGCCATCCATTATAAAATCCAATTACTTCAGCATAATAACTGAAGGCCATGCATACAGATTGATAGTTGAGCAGCGGAGTACCGATGAATTCATTGATGCAATGTTGAGTGGCAGGAACGCATAACCAAAATCTTTAAATTCCATAATTAAATTAATGTGATTAATGGCAAAGGACAACCAGAATGAAAACTTCCAGTCAGGAGCAGGTTTAATACGTTATTTTAATGAAGAGGAAATAAAAGGTCCAGCCATAGATCCCAAACTGATAATATATATTGGAATAGCCATGGGTGTTATTGTAGAACTTGCCAAGGTATTCTGGCCAGTTTAATAGCCATAGTTAAAATCCCTGCAAATAGTTATGTGGAACCTTATATAATCTATTCGTTGTTTTGGCGTTTAGTTATTTTTCTAATATTATGATGCGATTAAATGGCATGCCACAGGATATATTCAGCTATTACAGGAGAATGCGATCAGAGGGTCCGGTGAGTTTCAACAGGGACTCAGGAGCCTGGGATGTTTTTGATTATGCAGATGTGCACTTTATTCTCATGCATAACGAAATATTCTCCTCAGACCCGTCATATTCTGGAAGAATGGCAGATGGTAGAAGGGGGCCCGGTGCAAGTTTCATTACCATGGATAACCCGGATCATAAGGATCTGAGGAATATTTCTGCCCCATTTTTCCTGCCTTCCAGCATTGAAAAATATTCAGAGCATATAGAGAAAATATCCTCTGATCTCATATCTAAACTGGAACCGGGTCAGGATTTTATATCCGGCTATGCCGTCGGGCTCCCTGTCAATGTTATCTCAGATCTCCTTGGCGTGCCTGAATCCGAGAGGGAAATGTTCAAGGCATGGTCTGATTACATTATCGGAAATCGCCGTGATGATGGATTTGATAAAATTAACAGGTACATGTATGCAAAGATGTCGGAAATCTTTTCACATAAAGATGGCGATGACATTATGTCTGTGATAAATCGTGGTTTATTTCACTCTACCCCTCTTACCGTGGAACAAAAAATTGGTTATGTCATGCTTTTGATAATCGGCGGCAATGAAACCACCACAAACCTGCTTGGCAATATGGTAAGGGCACTTTCAGAAAATCCCGGCATTCAGGAACTGGTAAGGGAGGACAAAGGATATTACAGAAATTTTATTGAGGAGACACTTAGATACTACTCCCCAATACAGTTCCTCCCCCACAGGTTCGCTGCACAGGATTACGTCCTCAACGGAAAGCAAATAAGAAAGGGGGATAGAATTTCAATATGGCTGGGTTCCGCCAACAGGGATGAAGGGCAGTTTGACAATCCTGAAGAGTTCATGATAGACAGGAGAAAGAATAACCATCTTGCCTTCGGCATGGGTGTCCATATGTGCCTGGGGGCCCCACTTGCAAGGCTTGAGGCAGAAATAGGGTTGAAAGACATACTGGAGAAATTTCCCAGAATAAATGTCAACAGGGAAAAATCAAAAATGCTTGATAATCCCATGGTTTATGGATTCAGTGAACTATACATGGATTAACGCTAAAATTAATTAACACAGTGTGCGGAAATATAAACCATGATAAAATACCAGATTTATGCCATAGAAATTAAATATAATTTCTCAATTATTATAAATGACTCCGTTTATTGACAGGAATCCAGGTTTTTCAGTAATTCATTTTCCAGAACTTATAGATGCCAGGGTTATATCACGGCCAAATAGATTTCTGGTGATGGCATCCGCTGACGGGAAAGAAATTCCTGTGCATATACATGATCCGGGCAGGCTCGAGGAGCTCATATATCCCGGAAACAGTATAAAGATAAGAAAAGCTCCTGGAAAGAAGACAATGTATTCCGTCACGTTCTGCAGGAACAATAATGTATGGACCTTCAACGATTCAAGATTTCACTCCAGCATAGCCGCACTCTTCATGAAAGAAGGATATAAAAAGGAGGTAACTGTGGGAGATAGCAGGATAGACTTTCAGTACGAACGCTCATTTATAGAAGTTAAATCAGCCACACTGGTCCAGGACGAGGTTGCATTATTCCCGGATGCACCTACCATAAGGGGGAAAAAACACCTTGAAACCCTTATGCACCTGATCGATGAAGGCTACAGTTCATATGTCCTCTTTCTAATTTTCAATGAAAATGCCCGGTGCTTCAAACCCAATGAGTCAAGGGACCCTGCATTTTCAGGGGCATATTACAGGGCCATAGACCACGGTGTCAAATTCAGGTTTCTTGTGTTCTCCTCTATCAGGGGTTCTGTGAACTTTTCCCATATGGTGGAAGAATGCCATTAACACATTCAAATCAACAACCCTTATATTATGTATGACAATTAGTGCCTATGTCATCCAATGAAAATGCAGACAGAGAATTTATAATCGATTCTGCCAGCAGATTGCTGTCTATCGAGGCCATTTCTCCATTATCCGGTGGAGAAGGAGAATACAAGAAGGGCCAGGAATTAATAAAAATACTGAAAAGCCTCGGTTATAATGATTTAATGGAATACAGCATAAAGGACAGTTCGGGGCATACCAGGCCAAATATTGTTCTTCTGCTGGGCAATTTCCAGAAAACTTTATGGATTATATCACACCTGGATACTGTTCCGGTGGGAGATCTGAAACTCTGGAAGCATGAACCATTCAGGGCAACGGTAGATGGTGACAAAATATATGGGAGGGGATCAGAGGACAACGGGCAGTCAATATTCACAACCCTGCTGCTTTTAAAAAACCTTGATCAATCGAGGCTGAAAATTAACCTGGGAGTGGCATTTGTTTCTGATGAGGAAACAGGAAATGATTATGGAATAAAGCATTTAATCAGGGAGAACATCTTCAAGCCGGATGATCTAATAATAGTTCCGGATGCCGGGACCGACGAGGGGCTCATGATAGAAACTGCAGAGAAAAGTGTGCTGCAGCTTAAATTTGAAGTACAGGGAAGGCAGGGGCATGCCAGCATGCCAGCAAATTCCATAAATGCATTCAGAGAATCCTGTAAATTCATCACTGCCATGGATTTGGCACTTCATGAGAAATTCGGCAGGGAAAACCGGCTATTTGTACCACCATATTCTACCTTTGAGCCCACCAAGCATGAAAAAAATATTGATAACGTTAATACCATACCCGGGAGGGAGACATTTTACTGGGATTTCAGGATACTTCCGGAATATCCTGCAGACCAGGTACTGGAGGAAATCAATAATACTGTATCATCATATTGCAAGAATTCAGATGTGAAGATCTCATATGAGGTTAATGACCGTGTTGATGCCCCTGCCCCCACTCCAGATGATTCAGAAGTAATTATAAAACTCAAAAAAGCCATAAAGTCAGTTACAGGGAAGGATGCAGTGACAGTTGGAATCGGAGGAGAAACCTTTGCATCATTCCTCAGAACCAATGGATACAGGGTTGCTGTCTGGTCTACCACAGCAATAGAAAATGCACATATGCCTGATGAATTCTGCCTGATTCCCCATATACTCCAGGATGTCGAGATATATAAAGAGCTGATATATAACTGAGGGTATGTCTATTTTATTGAAATAAATATTTCATATTATATCCCCAATTGCCAGATTAACCCATAATTTCTCTTTTTCTGGGAAGCTAAATTTATCCGACCATATGCCTGAATGATTCACTGGACGCTGGAGAGGTAATGCACTATTAATAAATCCGTGTATGCGATAGCATCTAAACTAAAATATGTCAGATACTTCCAGGGTTTTATACTCCGGCATGAAGCTCACATCCTTCAGGAGATGCCCGGTTAAGATGGATGCCACCGTATCACCGGAATCTATCACGCCTGAATTCCTGAGTTTCAGGACACCAGCAAGTGCCGCGGCAGACGCTGGCTCACATCCAATCCCAGATCTATCTATTACCCTCTTTGCAGACATTATTTCATCATCAGAAATCCTCTCCACTATTCCATTGCTGAACTCTATGGATCTTCTTGCCTTCTTATAGTTTACCGGATTTCCTATCCTGATTGCTGATGCGATGGTTTCTGCCCTGACGGGAGTAATAGAATTCTTATTTCCATGCATATATTCATAGAAGGGGGATGCCCCTTCTGCCTGTATGGCCACAAGCCTCGGCACATAATCTATCTTTCCTAGAGACTTCAAATCCATCAATGCCTTTCCAAATGCGGATGTATTACCAAGGTTACCTGCAGGAAAAGATATGAAATCAGGTTTTAATTTTTCCATTATTTCATATATTATAGTTTTCTGTCCCTCGATCCTCCATGGATTCAGGGAGTTCAGGACATAGAAATCCCTGGTCTTTTCAAGGGCCTGTTTCACATCTGCCATGGCAGTGTCAAAATCACCCTCTATATCTACTATATTCGCCCCGTAGGAAACTGCCTGGAACAATTTGTTTGAGGATATGTTTTTTCCAGGTATCATAACATAGCTGTCCATGCCAGCCAGGGCACTGTAGCTGGCTGCGGCCGCAGAGGTATTTCCCGTTGATGCACACAGTGTTTTATTAAATTCCAGCCTGGCCGCCTCTGAAACTGCTACAGTCATGCCCCTGTCCTTGAAGGAACCTGTAGGATTTTCCCCCTCATGCTTGAGATGTATATTTTTAATTCCGGCATATTCTGATATTCTCTGGCTTCTGTATATATTTGTATCGCCTTCACCCCTTGTTATTATTTTGCTATTCGGAATTTCCGGGTGTATCATATTTTTATACTTCCAGACTCCCTTCATGGCTATGGTGCTGTACTCCATGTCGTGATGGTAAACATCCAGTATGTCCCCGCATCTGTCACAGGTATACTTATTCCTGTTTATGCTGAATTCTTCCCCGCAATTAGGGCATTTTAAAACGGAAAACGTCATTGAAAGGCTAATGATAAGTTATATAAATTATTTGTGAGCATAATAATGAATTATCCCAAAAAAATATTCATAATTTTGAGATAATAGAAATTTAGATGGTATGTCCCATTAAGAATTTGGACAGTTATGAAAAGGAATATATAAATATTGTAGAATATTATTACAGTATCAACAGGGGTGCGTTATAATGAGGAATATAAGAACAGGTGAGGAGAAATTCAATATTATAATGGAGTCGCTTAACAGCAATGAAACCATAGCAGAGATATGCAGGAAATACAATATAGCACCATCACTGTTTTACAGATGGAAGGATGAATTCTTTGAAGGTGCAAAACAGAGATTGTCAGGAAATAAGCCTGATATATCACTGGAAAGGGAAGTTCATGAACTTAAAAGGCTGGTGGGAGACCAGGCAATGGCAATAGAAACATTTAAAAAAACTTAAAAGGGAGGAGAAGGTAATGTCAGCAATAGAACTTTCCAGTAAAATGCCCTTAAAAAGAATATCATACATTACAGGAATGCCCAGGTCATTCATATACTATAATTTAAACAATAAGGTAAACAGGAAGGAATATAAAACAAGATCAGGCAAAAATACAGTTAATAAAATCATTGAATTAAGCAGTGAAAGGATAACATATGGCTATAGAAGGATATGGGCACTGTTAAGGAACAGTGGAATCAATATAAACAGGAAAACAGTGTATAAAATAATTAGGGAAAATAATCTAACACTGCCTGTTCACAGGCATATATTGAAGGATAAAATAAAACTGGAAACAGCTGATAAGCCCGATATGGTAGCAGAAAGAGATATTACATACCCACAGGTGCTGACATACCTGATATGCCTGAAGGATGTTTATTCAAAGGCATGGTATGGCTATAACTATAATACATCATGCACAGCAGATGATAATCAATGCAGTAATGGACTCAATTATCAGGCATTTAAGAAATACCATGCCTGAGAATTTTACACTGAGGACAGACAATGGCCCACAGTTCATATCAGATAAGTTCAATAAAATCTTAAAACACATGAACATAAAACATGAATACATAGAAAAAGAAACACCAGCAGAGAATGGGGATATTGAATCATTCCACAATTCAATAAAAACTGATTATATATGGATCAATGAAATCAATAATTTCAATGAAGGAAAAATAATAATAGAGAATGCATTCTATGATTATAACAATATAAGGCCACATTCCACATTGGATTATTATCCCCCATCTGAATTTGAAAATAAATATAAAAATGATATGGATTTCAGAAAAGAGTATAAACTATATCTGGAAAAGTTAAAGAAAAGCCGGCGTAACAGGTATATAAAAAATAAGAAGGTGATGTCAAGTGTCTCTTAGAATGGATGAAAAAGTGTACAAAAAATATGGGTCAGATCAATGGTTGTTGCCATAGCAATGGACATCAATGAGGAATGGCTGATAAGGAAATACATAAATATGGAGGTTGATTAAGGATATTAGTAAAGGGTCATTTGAATTTACAGTAAAGATATTACATTATCATCCTCAGGATATAGAATTATTATTTTATATAATTTTTTAAGAGTCATAAGTCATCACTATTTATTACATAACGTTTACTGCTTCCACTCGATATTGTTTTATTGCTGATTGTCCCTATTTCCTTCAATGTGCCGTTGTTTATTGAATACAGTGTATATGCAGTATCAGGATGTACAAAATAATAATAGTATCCGCTATGTACATTTACTATATTCATATGTGAATCGTTGTCATTTTGTATAATAAACTCGCCATTTACCCTGTCTATGTTTCCAGTGCCTGTATAATCAACATGGCCGTATACAGCACTCTGTACCTGTGTTGTTATGTAGTATGTATTTGTCAATTTGCCTGATGATACCGTTATAACAGTTCTTGTATCATTAGGATGGAAACCAAACATAATTCCACTAATATTTACATTTCCTGTATTACTTATTAGAACAGAAACGCCCCTAGGGTAATCATTGAAATATTCTTTATTTTTGTAAGTAAGGTCTGCACAGAAGTGGTTGGCAGATATTGACACCCTAATATTGCCACTATTTATATTGTGTGTCTTTATATTCATATTGAATGATATCTGTCCCAGTGTACAGGAGGAATATGATCGTTCAATCAGGGCTGTTGAATTGAGGTATGATGGATGTCCATTCCCTGCAGAATATGAGGAGACACTGCAGTTGTATTCCCTGTAATCATGTATAACATCAGTACCAGCATAAAGGAAATGGATGCTGTCTCCATTATTATAGTACTGTGTATCATCTGGATAAAAGTATACAACAGCAGTTGAAATAAATATTGCTACTATTATTACCGAGATTATTATTTTATATGATTTTTTAAGAGTCATAAATCATCACTTGGTATTACATAACAGTGACTGCCTCCATCCTTCAGTTCACTCCCATTAATTGTTGTTAATTTGTTAAGTTTTTTTGATGAATGTATATATATTGAATATTCGGTCCCAGGTTCTGCATAGAAAAGGTAATGTCCATTGACTATTGGAACCTGGTAGTATTCGCCATTTTCTGTATCCTTTATGTACACGTGCCTGTTATTGACCCTGTCTATATTGTATGTGCCTGTATAATCAACCTGTCCGTATATAGCAGAAGCTGTTACTGCATTTATTGTCTCCGATGCATTTGCACTTTTTAGTACATTAAGTGTGCTTCCATACTCATAATAATTTGTAGAAAACGCATTGATTGAAAATGAGTGGCTCAAATCATTGGAAGGCATTACTATTGATATTTTTTCTATACTGCTTAAGGCATTTTGCCTTGGCCCACTGCTTATACCATTATTTCCGCCATCTATTAAGAAATTCTGATAAACCGACCCATCACCTTTGGTATTGGAAGAATAGCATTCGACTCCTGATAACTGGTAAAGACTATTCACTAAAGACGCGGAATTTAAAATATTTCCTGCATATGGGACATAGCCAAACAATTTCAGGGCGACATTCCTCTGGGCCTGCTCGATGGTAGTACCAGTATGCTTGCTTCCTGTAACATTTAAGCCCTGGTTGAAGTTCTGGCAAAGCTGTACGCTTGTATCTGCCATTGCATTATCTGTTGTTAATCCAGACCTCACATAATATGCAGTATAATCCTTAGAAGTGCTTTTTGGATATGCAAGAGCAAGGTCATTTGAAACACCAGAATTTACAATATAAATGTTTATTCTATTCTCTACTATGTCGTATGTAACTTCCATTGATATGCTATCATTCTCATATCTATGGGCTGAAGATGATGAAAAACAATTATTTACGCTGCTTTCTGAATGTGATAGGTTGAAATATCCATATATTGAGTTGAAAGATGAAATATTGCTGGACAGGTATATCTTATTGTTCCCTTCATATCCCATATACCTGTGGCAGTCCTGCAGCCATTTTATGTATATGCCTGAATTCCCGAATGTGGAGTATGAATTCCTGAAGAATACCATTGGCCTTTTTTCAGCATAGTGCATGGATGGCCTATCAAAAAATTCTGACCTGGAAAGGTACTCAGCATGGAAGCTTACTGTTGTGTTTGCATATGCAGGTGACCAGTTATATGTGTATACGCCTGTGCCATCAACATCTGTTGAATGTATTTTTTTACCATTGACAACAAAATACATT
>JAJZXS010000015.1 GCA_021806295.1 Thermoplasmata archaeon | reverse complement strand
CCATTAGTGTTACCAGCTCTTTATTATTTTGTGAAAATATATTTAGCAATTTATCTATTATATTCTTTATCTGTAAAAGATGATCTGTAAGTGTTTTAGAACCTGCCATCTTTATATTATTTTTATCCATCTTTTCACTTCTATATTTTTTCCAACTTCTTTATTTTTATTGATGTTATGGGATGTAATACCATTCTGATTATTTTTATCTAATTCTGTCTTTGCATTATCATATAATATAAAAGAATATCTATCCGGCATAAGCAAAGCTAAAAATATTATCTATTGCTAATATAAATATAGATTGTTTATTATTTATGAATATAAGCATATGAAAAAAAATCGTTTATACCATATTTAACAGAATACCCACTTATTTTGTATTTTTGTACAAATAGATCAAAAGCTGAATCCCACGTATCATCAGACATTATAACACCTCTATCATTTAAATATTTGTAAGCCGTTTCATACTCAAATAACTTTGTTTTGAATCTATGGTCACCATCATGCAGGAAAAAATCAATTTTACCGATTTTCTTAAGCAAAGCTTCTAATGAAGTTTGGGATATACCCCTCACTATAGTTTGTCTAACTCTAAGGGCCTCAGGTATCCCAGATCCAACATGGTATCCATATATCTCATAAAATTTGTCCGGGTCAATAGAGTATAGATGTCCTTTGTCATTGTCCATCATCGCGGCTAATATATATGAACTACTCATCCCAATTTCCCCAACACCGGTTTCAACAATTAAATTTGGCTTTAAAAGTCTTATCAAAATGTAAATGCTTTCTAAAATTGATACCCAGTCCTTTTCCATATTAAAGTTCTTAATCGCTTCATATCTTCTATTTGGCAAATTTTTTTGCATTTCATTATCAATTTGCCCTGGTAGATTCTTAGATTGAATGGAGTCAAGAAAACTTTCTACTAATGTATCCTGTTCATTCGGTTCAGCCTTTTCACTTATTTTTGAAACAATTTCAATAGGGGAAGATAATAATATCCTACTGTTAAAAGGTTTATGTATCACACGGTCTAGCTGGCTTTCTTTCCGGTCTATGAGGGTTGATACTGCAATTTTAATTGTTTTGTAACTTATTTCCACATGACCATTACCCTTAGATTATATATTAATTTTTTTCATTTTTAGTGGGTATAATGTCCTGAATTGAGTGATAATGTAATTAGTTTGCTGTAAATATAAAACGACTCTTTGCATTATCATAAATCCATTAATACGTGAAAAAATGACAAAGATAAAGAGTCAATAAATACGTGTAGATTGATATTGGATAGTGATTCTTAAACAAAAATCTTTCTATTTCATGAGACATTTATTATCTACCTCTTATAATAATTATTTTTTCTTCTTCTATAGCTGTCTTTCAAATTCTTTAAAAATTCTCTGTAATATTCCCTAAAACTACCATCATTATTCCATTTATCCAAAAACTGTAAAGGTGAATAATAATCTAATGTGGAATGTGGCCTTATATTATTATAATCATGTAATGCATTCTCTATAATTATTTTGCCATCATTGGAATTATTGATTTCATTGATATGGCATGAAAGGAGTTTCCACTCCAGATGTAGTTCCATGCATATCTATCCAATGTAAATTCTGTAAATCCTATAATTCTCTACAACACTGAGAACAAAAGAAGTTCATAATATCGGATTACCTTTCAGGTGAAGAAATGATAAGGGCATGGAATATAAGATGGTCAATAGAAAACTTTCATAAGGATGCAAAGGCTTTAGGTTTAGGAGAGTACCAAGTACGTTATAGTCAAGTGCTTATACATACGAGGATTGCTATAGTTGCCTATACCCTTCTCTCTCTTATGATAAGATCATCAAATAAACTTTTTGGCAGAATGCTGACAACAATAGAAGAATGTTCAAAGGCTATAAAGGAGATTCTAATTCTCAAAAAGAACTACAAATCGAGGTTATTTTCAGGATAAATGCAAAAGTATTGTTATAGGTATAATATTGCTAAAATTTGAAAATAAAATATAGTTTAAAAATATATTCCAAAATAGATATTTAAATATTATTAGCATCCATATTATTATTTTCAATGCATTTTATTACCATTTCTATGCCATTTTTCAATGGCAATGGGTTCTTAATAACTGTATTTCTGGCAACAAGATTATCGGCCTCCTCAACAATATAATCTTTTTTAACATACTTAACTTTCTTCTTTGTAACGGTTTCTATCAATTTAATTAATTCATTTACAGATGTCCCCTTTCCGGAACCAACTTCATATTCTCCAGGAATAATTTCATTGTTTATTATGCTATTTATAAGCTTAACAGCATCACCAACATATAAATAATCCCTTACATGTGTGCCATCACCGTAAACAGTTACAGTTTCATTATTCAATGCTGCCTTGGTAAATAAATATACAGCACCCTTTCTGGCATTTTCCCCATATATATTATAAAATTTTAAAATAAAATACTCTAGCTTATACAGCTTATTATACAATTTTATCCACTCAACAGCGTTTTTCTTTCCAAGGGAATATGGATTTGTTGGATTCTGTATAGAACCTGAGGATGGGAATATAAACTTTGAATTATTTTTTCTGGCAAGTTCAAGAAACTTCATTGTAAGGTCAAGTCCGTCCTTATAATATTCATATGGATATTTAGCCGACAGTCTTATTAATCCTCTGGCGGCCATATGTATAATATAATCATATTTTATATCATTCAATTGATCTCCAAGATCATAGCCATATACATCATAACCATTTGATTTTAAATAATTATATATGTGACCACCTATAAAACCTCTGTGACCTGTTACCAAGATTTTCATAAAACCATATGTAAAAGTTTTATTAAGTATTTTCCTTTTATGATTTGCCTTAGAGTTGTTTACAATATTTGTGTAAATATAATTCCCCATGTTAATAATGAAATGATCATTAAATAACAGGAATGAATATCTCTTTTGGCCCAAGGATGTAATAAAATATAGAATGTGACAATATAAATACGTCAGATGTAGAAAAAATAATAGAACAGATAGTAAAGGAAAAACTGGAAACACTTATGAAAATAGAGCATGACCAGTATTTGGAAGAGAATACTAGAATAAAGAACAGTTATTATAAGAGGGATTTAAAAAACAAAATATGATGAGATTAAAGAGATGTCCAATAAGAGGTATCATTTATAAATACACAGAATATGGTAAATCATGATGAATTATATCACAAATGTTTGTTAAGATCAATAGTAATCATTTTAAAATCTCTCTAAATTTACTCTTTATCAATAAAATAAAAAGTGATTTATGTAAAGTAATAAATAAAAATATAAAATAGTATATAAAATATTTTTTTTGTATAAGTCTGTTTTCATTTAAGTCAATGGTAATATTAGTACCCAAAATAAGATACTTCAGATATCGCCTTTCCTTTGAATTATTAAACATTGAAGAAAAAATTTTTAATTGTTCTAATAATCCTTTATAAAATTTTAAATCATTTGAAATATTTTTATTATGAATTCTATAAAAATTTAATTTTATATTTGAATTAACTATTTTTTTATTTGATTCCAGTGCACATAAATACATAAATGTATCTACTGACATTTTAATAATTTTTAGATAATCAATATTTATTATACTTTTTTTAATTGATATTGATGACATATTAAATGCTATATTATTTCTTTGAATTTTTTTAAATTTTTTACCATTAGAATCGATATACCAAGTATTATTATGAAAATATGCTAAATTATTATTTGTGAATAAATTATAAACATATTCTAGTTTATTATAAGCAAATAAATCATCATCATCAAGAAATGATATTATATTTCCATTAACTACTTTTAATGCTTCATATATTTTGCCAGAAAATGAATTGTCATCGCTTAGTATATTTTTAATATTATTTTTTTCTATAAATTCATCTATTATTTTATCATTATAATTTTTTATTACGATAATTTCATAGTTATCCTTTGATAATGTTTGGTTTACAACGCTTTTAATTGCGTCAAGTAAATATTTCTTTCTATTATATGCAGTTATAATAACCGAGATAAACACATTGTCCATTGTAAACACATAATGCTAAACTATATAAAAAATATTCACTACTCACTCTGTCCCGTTATTATTCCCTTTATATATCTTAAAGAAATCATAAAAAATGAAAATTAAACTTTCCATAACCACATGGCAAGTGTTACAATTGCCCTCCATCTATGTATAATGACATATGCCTTCAGTAATACACTACCTCCTCCCATGTAGAGAAGTAAGGCTTCAACGGCTTTACTGTTCCATTAAACCTCTCTAACTTCCCATTGGTCTGTGGATGGTCTACCCTTCCAAGTATGTGTTTTATTCCATTGTTATCAAGGTATTCCTGGAACTTATTATGGTCTCCAGGTATACCATTCTTTCCATTGGAGAAGAACTGTGTACCATGGTCTGTAAGTATTTCTAATGGTTTGCCGTATAATTCTATGGCCCTTTCCAGTGTTTCTATTGTATTGTCTATGGTCTCTTCACTGTATACTCCAAATCCTACTATGAACCTGGATGCATCATCCTCGATAATGATTAACTTCTCTTCATCACTGTACCTGGACCAGTCTATATGCCACAGTGTATTGCTGTGCTTTCTCTCATACTTTACATACTTCCTCTGCTTTTTCTTATTATGATTCTCATCTACCATGTTATATTTCAACAATACCCTGTATATAATATTGTGGGATACCTTAATTCCTGATTCCATAAGGTAGTTCTCTATTGCCATTGGCCCTGATAATGGATAATCATTCCTTATTCCTATTATCAGTTCCTCTGTATATTCATCTATTGCCTTTGTCTTCCTTCCTGCTTTGTATAATTCTGTTTTACCGTAGTTGATGTAATTGTAATAGATCTTATTGATATATCTTGTACTTACCCTGTATATTGCTGCTAATTCAGCAGATGCTCTTCCTTTCTTCTTCTGATTTATTATGTATTTTAATTTCTTATTGTTTAACTTCACCCTGGGTTTAGAGTTTATATCTATATTTAAGTGGTCTTTAAATAGGAACTCGATTCGGGATAACATAAAATTATTTCCTGATAAAAATATTTATATATCCGTGTGTTAAATTATTCCCATGGAATATTGCTCCTTTGAATAGACAATTCGTAATATTATATATGAGATCAAAATTACCTTTTCATGGGAAAGGCGTACATAGTTGGCTGTGGACCCGGAAATAAAAACATGCTTACTGTGGCCGGTGCAAAAATAATTACAATGGCAGATGTTTTAATTTACGACCACCTTATCAACCCTGAGATACTTGATATGGCAAAACCCGGGTGCAATAAAATTTACGTTGGGAAAAAACCCTATGTTAAAAGGATATCACAGGAAGAAATTAATAAATTAATAGTAAGTGAATCCATGAAAATGAATACAGTTGTAAGACTTAAGGGAGGTGATCCTTTTCTATTTGGCCGGGGAGGGGAGGAAATTGAGGAATTGATAAAAAATAACGTAGAGTATGAGATTATTCCGGGTGTATCGGCATTGATTTCTGTACCCGAATCAGCCGGAATACCGTTGACACACAGAAATGTTAACCATGGTGTGATAGTCACTACAGGAAACAATGTTGAGAACCTCAGCATACCGGACTGCCATAATTTCAGGTGCAGCATGTATACACTGGTTATTTTCATGGGGGCGTATAATTTAAAAGGGATAATTGAAAAACTCCTGTTATCAGGATACAGCAATGATACACCTCTGGCAGTTATCGAAAATGGAACATACAATCATCAAAAAACCTTTACCGGAACGCTGGGGAATATAAATTATACATACAATGGATCACCCTCAATTATTGTTGTTGGAAATGTTGTGGATTACCACAGGGACTTTCAGGTTATTGAAAACCGGAAATATTCAGGCAAAATTATAACAGTATTTTATGATTTTTTCGCACCATCCATGGAACACCTTGAGAATCGTGGTTTCACAGTATATAAAATCCGAGAATCACAGATATTTCCTGAAAACATGGATGCTACGTATTTATCAGGTAGAAACATAGCCATTGAGGGCAGGTATGTGGAAACAGTTTTCTCAGAATTTAAATCTTCCATGCTGGACTTCCGGAAGATAGGGAAAATCGCAACTGACAGTACCGGAAAAGAGTTACTTAAATCATACGGGATTTTCGATGTGGAGGATATTTCAGAAATTGATAATACATATATAAAACTGGCAGATGGCAAAAGTGGGAGTTTACAGGTGGCAAGGCTTGAAAAGTCTAACTTCAATGGGTATATTCAGGATTATATTGAAAAATCCGATCTTATAGTTCTGGCGGGCGCATCCAATTCCATTCCTGAGGGTATAAAAATCTCCGCAGAGATTCCAGTAATTAAGGTAGAATATCCCTATGACCGCCTAGATCATAAAATTATGTCATTCTTTGGTGGAGATTATGAAGAGGATTAACATTGTTGGGGTTTTTCCTGGAAGGATGCCAGGATACGAGGCCCTTGAGTGCATCAACGGCAGTGATATTATATTCTCGGGTGTGCGCAATATGGGTCTTTTTGACAAGTCAGGCAAGACGGTGGTTAAAATTGGAGAATTCAAAAAATTCCGGGAGGATATGGAATCTGCCTATAAGACCGGAAAAGTGGTAACCGTGATAGCCACTGGAGACCCCCTATTTTATGGTATTGGAAAGTATATTACTGAAAACTATGAACCCGGTGAAATTATGGTTATTCCTGAGGTCAGTTCAATTCAGGTTGCGCTCTCCAGAATTGCACTCGATTCCAGGGGACTATACACAGTAAGCCTACATGGTAGGCCCATAAAGGGATTGGCACAGAGAATCAGAAATAAAAGAAAGATAGGCATATTTACAGATAATATGAACACACCTGCAACCATAGCAAGATACATGATAAAATTCGGACTCTCATCCTACAGGGCATATATATTCGAAAACCTTGGATATGAAAATGAAAAAATATCAAGTATCCCCATAGAAGAATTAGTAGATAGAGAATTTAGCCCGCTTAATATTATGGTGCTTATATCAGAAAACAACACCAAAATCCTGGTACCAGAGGACAACATGTTTGCCAGGCATAATGGCAACATTACTAAAAGAGAAATAAGAAATATATCACTATGTGATCTAGACATAAATGACGGAGACACCCTGTGGGATGTGGGTTCAGGTTCAGGGTCTGTGGCAATAGCAGCATCCTTCCTGAACCGGACCGGAAATATTTATGCAATAGAGAAAAAGCCTGAACTCTGCATGAATATACAATCCAATATGGAGATGTGCGCATCCGATGTGAACATTATAAACGGAACGGCACCTGAGGCACTTCATGATCTGCCTGATCCCGATTGCGTTTTTATAGGAGGTTCGTCGGGTAAAATTCAGGATATTATAGATTATTCTTTCAAAAGGTTAAAAATAAATGGGAGGATCGTTATAAATATAACTACCATGGAAAATCTACAGAAGGCCATGGATTATATCAAATCCAGAAACCTGAACTCTGAAACAAGGCAGGTAAATATATCCAGACTTATGCCTGTATCGAAATACAGAAGATTTGTTCCAATGGATCAGATTTACATTATAAAGGTGATCAAGAATGAGTAGGTTCACAGTAGTCGGCCTCGGGCCCGGGGATCCTGAACTGGTAACAATGAAGGGGTATAAAACCCTGAAGGATGCTGATATTATATTTTACCCAAAAACATCCCTGAATTCGGCAGAAAATATACTGTTAGCCCTTGGAATCGATAGAAAAAAACTCAGACCCATGGAATTTCCCATAGGCAGTGAAAAGTTAAAAGAGCTCTGTGCAGGATATGGAAATACGATAACGGAGGCATATTACAGTAATGTAAAATCTGTGTATGCTGTAGAGGGAGAACCCATGTTATACAGTACATTTCTCGATATAATCCCATTTCTGGATATTGAATATACAATAATTCCTGGAATAAGTTCAATGAATGGGATTTCGGCTGCCATGAAAATTATACTGGCAACAAAGGATGAGCCGCTCCAGATAATTCCGGCCATAAATGATTACAGGTACATGGAGAACAGGATAATGTCCATGCAGAATACAGTTATATTCAAGGCCATAAGGGCAAAGGACATTATTAAGGATATTATAATCAAACATGGAATAAAGGATTATTTTATCATGAGTTACGTATCAACGGATCAGGAAAGAATTTATAATAATATTGAAGATATAAGGGACTATATGACTATAGTGGTGATAAAACGATACACATAATAGGTGCAGGCCCGGGAGACCCGGAACTTCTTACTGTAAAAGCAAAAAGGCTTATAGATCTGTCAGATGTTATAATTTATGCTGATTCACTTGTGAATCCTGAGGTGTTTCAGGACAGCAGGGCAGAGAAAATAATAAAAACGTCAACCATGAACATAGATGAAATTAATGAAACTGTTAAAAAATATTATGATGAGGGAAAGGAAATTGCCAGGCTGCACAGTGGTGACCCATCAGTATACGGTGCAATTAACGATGAAATGCAATTTTTCAGGGAAAATAGCATGGAATTCGAGATAATTCCTGGTATCAGCTCGGTCTTCGCAGCAGCGGCGAGCATGGGGCTTGAACTAACAGCCCCCGGTACAACACAGTCTGTCATACTTACCCGGGTTCCAAGAAGAACAGAACATTTTGAAAAGGAGGATCTGGAGTTGCTGGCAGCCCACAAAACATCACTGGCCATATTCCTCAGTGCTTCAAATGCCAGAAAGGTAAGCGAAAAGCTAATCAGCGCAGGATATTCTCAGGAGGATCGTGCAATAATAGCATACAGGGTGTCATGGCCGGATGAAAAAATAATATTATCCACTGTGGGAAATCTGGAACATGCCATGTTTGAAAATAAGATAAATAGGCAGGCGCTAATAATGGTAGGTGGCAATATCTCATACTATTCAAATAAAAAATCTTATCTTTATAATCCGGATTTCACACATTTATTCAGGAAATCATCCAAAAAGAGTTGAAATAATATAATCCTGATCCCTGCCAATTGTGTGTACCCTCTGGGTAATGAATTCCTTGGACAGTTCATCCCTGTTTGAGGATTTTTCGGGAAGGGAATTTACAAGCGACTTTATGTTACTGGATTCTATTATTCTGTAAAATACCCTGCCAAAATCCATGCTGTTAAGGAGTTCAGTTTCGTCCATTTTCAGTGAAACAAGCTTCTTCTTTTTCTGCTGAAGGCCCGTAATTTCATTAAAGAGTTTTTCGAGGGCATCCATGAGTATTTTCAAATCTAAATGCTTTAACAGCTCCTGGTCTTCTGTTACTTTTACAATATTTCCTGCATTGTTGAACTCTATGTCAGTAACAGGAGATCCTTTCTCAATTCTGAAATTAAAGGTCTTCTGTTCCCTTGACCTGATAAAGCTGCATTCAAATTTGTTACCATTTATATAGCCAGATGTCAGGTGATATCCATCAAGGCTCTCATAAATCACATCTTCTCCATTTACTGCTACAGGAATCCTTATTCCATTGTAAAGAGATGCGAAAAATGGATTTTTCATAAACTGGCTTTCCTCGGGATTTAAAAGGAAGGCATATGCAATGCCATAGCTGGAATTTATGGATTCCAGAATTTCTATCCTGTTTTCGTCCACAGTAATTTTGATGTCTGAATTTAATACGGTAAATGGATTTAGAGAGAGAAATGCCTCCATTACCCTGGTGCCATTTTCCACATCCTTTTCCATGCCTGATTTCAGGTCAGCTATCTCTGAGAGTGCTTCATGCGAATTCCTTGTAAAGAACTGCTCCGTGTATGTATTTATAGATTCCATTATATTGGCTTCATATACCCCAAAATCTTTATAATTTATAACAAATTGGTCTATATCTTCCTTTATTTTGCTTTTCATTTCTTCTATGGATTTTTTATCTTTTTCTAGTTTTCTGGTAATTTCTTCTATGCGGCCTGCCTTTATGTCCCTTTCCACTTCATATGAAAACGAGTCTAAAAGGTAAGAAAAGATATTTTTTAACTCATTCAAATCGTTTTCATCCATTATAACTTATTATTTCATTATATTTAATCAATGACATTAAGGCAGGTACTTATTGCCTGCAGGGAAAGTTTTATCTGCTAGACTTATCTAAGGTAACCCTGGGAAAATTAATAAAAGGATGTTGTATCACCACTGGAAATAAATGGTGGAGAGGATAATTATTCTTGGTGGGGGAATTGCCGGCATCTCTGCAAAATGGAGAAACAGGCGTGGCTTGCTGATCGATGAAAATCCTTATCTTACCATGGCACCGAGGATTATCGATGTTATATCCGGCAAAAGCCCAGATTATCCTCTTATACCGAGGTCTCTTGATTATACAGGCAGTGTACAAAGCATTGACTTTGAAAATAGAAAAGTACACCTTCGTAATAAGGATATTAATTATGATAGGCTGATAATTGCGCTGGGGCATTCACAGGATTACAGTTTTATAAAAGGATCTAAGTATGTCCATGGATTTTCAGGATATGCAGATGCCATGGCCCTCAGAAATGAAATGGTGCATAAAAAGCATATAGTAATCATAGGAGGCGGTTATCTTGGAGTGGAACTGGCAGGCGCCATCGGTGGAAACAGGGTTACGGTACTGGAGGGCGGAAAACAGATTCTTGGAGGACTGCCCTCAAAGTTTGCAAAAACGGCCTCTGAACTGCTATCCAGTTCTGGAGTGGACATAGAACTGGAAAGTCCGGTTGAGGAGGTAAGGAAAGATAGGGTAATTACAGCTGGAAAAAGCTATGAATCCGATCTTACGCTGTTCGCTGGTGGTTTTACAGGAAATCTTCCGGAGACCGTGCAGGACATCACTACTAAAAATTCCAGAGTTGCCGTAAACTCATATCTGCAGTCCCTGGATTACCCAGATGTTTACGCTGCAGGAGATACAATGTCCGTTGAAAACGGAGGCTTCGTTCCAATGTCTGCCATAATTGCAAGGTCTTCCGGCATAACCGCCATGGAAAATGCCATGGGTTTCAGAAAGCAATTCAGACCCAGTAATTTTGCCAATATAATGCGCGTGGGCAAAAATTATTTCGGAACTGTTGGAAATACCTTTGTACAGGGGATATCTGCCAGATTAATAAAAGAAGCTGCAGTAGCACTCACAGTCAATCGCGCAAGAGAGATATAATATATAAACATTTGTTTTTTTAATTTCGTTTAACTGAATATCTTTTTATAGAATGCACAAAATATGCCTATCATTGTAATTGTCAATAGATTACCATTAATTATAACATAAAATTTAATAGTTATAAAGAATATAGATAAATTATGAAAACAACAATTTCACATATCAAGGCAGATATAGGCAGCCTGCCTGGACATACAGTTGTGTACCAACCAGTAGTTGACGCAGTGGAGAGTTATGTAAAAAATCATTCTGAGGGTTTGATATCAGATTTCCACATATCACATATAGGAGATGATATACAGATTACCATGGTCCACACAAGAGGTGCGGACAATGAAGAAATCCATGGTCTTGCATGGAATGCTTTCAAGGCCGGAACCGAGGTTGCGAAAAAGGTAGGGCTCTATGGAGCCGGGCAGGATTTATTGAAGGATGCATTTTCAGGTAATATCAAAGGGATGGGGCCAGGAGTTGCTGAGCTGGAAATTACGCCCAGAAAGGCTGAGCCATTCATAATTTATATGATGGATAAAACAGAACCTGGAGCATTTAACTATCCAATATACAAAATGTTCGGAGACCCGTTCAACACACCGGGTTTGGTAATAGATCCGAATATGCATATGGGATTCAAATTCGAAGTCTGGGATATATATAATGGAAAGAAAATATATTTATCACTTCCGGAGGATACCTATGACCTGCTTGCCTTCATAGGATCAAAAAGCAAGTATGTTATAAAGAGAGTATTTACAAAGGATACGCACACAAGGCTTCCTGATGAGAATGTCGCAGTCATAACAACTGACAAACTTTCATTTATTGCAGGTGAGTATGTAGGTAAGGACGATCCTGCAGGCATAGTAAGAATACAGTCCGGCTTGCCTGCATCAGGAGAAGCGCTTGAGCCTTTTGCCAATTCATACCTTGTATCCGGATGGATGAGGGGATCATTCAATGGCCCCATGATGCCGGTTGGGCTTAATAATGCACAGATGACCAGATTCGACGGCCCTCCCAGAGTTGTTGCACTTGGATTCACCATGAAAGACGGAAAACTTTCAGGCCCTGTTGATATGTTCAATGATGTAGCCTTTGACTATGCGAGGACAGAAGCGCTGAATATGGCCAACTACATGAGGAGAATGGGTGTGTTTGAGCCACACAGGCTTCCAGATGAGGACATGGAATATACAGCCCTTCCGAAAATACTGGAAAAACTTGCTCCCAAGTTCCAGACCATAGAGGACAAAGGGGCAAAATCTGAAATGAAGATAGAGAGATAAATTTTAAATTTTTATATAATTTAGGTATATTTATTTTGTATGCTATTGAAATTTAGATAATTCTATTATTTTTCTCTGGTAAATCCAATAATATATAAAATCAGACTTACACAACAAAGTTAAAATATGCTTTAAAGATAAGGATTAAGTGATTTTATGCCGTTCGCAGAAGCAATAGAAAGAAGACTAACACGAAAAATATGTATGAGATGTTATGCCAGAAATTCAATTAACGCAACAAAATGCAGGAAATGTGGGTATACTGGATTAAGAGTAAAATCAAAGGAGAGAAAGAGTGCCAAATAATGAGTTAAAGGCCGGCATCCTCAGGATGGAGGGAACTAACAATGAGGAGGAGGCTTTCTATTCCCTGAAAAGATCCGGCTTTGATTCAGAATATGTGCATATTTCCGAGATAGGGAAAAAAAGATTTGAGAATTATGACCTTTTATTTATCCCCGGTGGATTCTCTGCAGGGGATTACATCAGGGCAGGTTCCATCTTTGCAGCAAGGCTTATGCCCCACATGCATGATCTGGAAAAATTTATAGATTCCGGCAAAATTTTAATTGGAGTATGTAATGGGTTCCAGGTTTTAAGTGAACTGGGGCTGCTGCCGGACTCTGATGGGAAAAAAAACAGAAGTATGGTTCTTGCTGTAAATAATTCAAATAGATTTGAATGCAGGTATACATATGTCCGCTATACGTCCAGAAACAAAATTTTCAGGAAATATTTCTCAGATAGGATATTTCAGGTTCCTGTAGCACATATGGAAGGAAAGGTCATGTTTGACAGCGATAAAACACTGGACAGTGTTCTGGACAATGACCAGATGCTCTTCCAGTATACAAATGAAAAGGGTACAGATTCTTCATATCCATGGAATCCAAATGGATCAATAATGGATATAGCCGCATTATCCAACAGATCGGGAAATGTAATAGGTCTGATGCCGCATCCTGAAAGGGTCTATTACAGCTATCAATTAATGCATGATGGAAACGTCTATGAAGATGGAACTGGAAAACTTTTCTTTGATTCTCTTTACCAGTATACCAGGAAATTACCTGCCTGAATTTTTAGGGTTTATTTCCGGATGTCTTTCTATTATGTGAGAAAGCAGCATCCTTACATTCTTATGGTACTCTTCAAGTGTTGAATCGTTTACAATCATGAAATCTGCAAGCGATATTACCTTGCCTATTCCCCAGGACAGCTCTCTTGTATCACGCTGGTGCATGCCAGAATAATCATGCCCGTCATCCTCCCTTTCCCTGTTGAGTATTCTCTCGAGCCGGTCCGATTCGTTAGCAAAAACGGCAATTACAAATATATTCTGGAAGTTGTTTCGAAAATAATCCAGCTCCTCTTCATTTCTCAGGCCATCAACAACGGTTATATCAGGGTTTGATATGAATTCTGCAGTTCTTTTTGCCCATATGTCCATTCCATATTTTTTCCTCTCCTCAGTGGCGTATGCGCCTATGCTCTTATCATCCATATCAATATTATGCTTCAAAGCATTCTGCTTCACAGTATTTCCCATATGGGCATCTATGAACCCCATTTCCCTTGCAACTTTAACGAACTCGTCCTTTCCGGATCCAGGCATTCCCGTTATTATTAACATATTTATCCAAAAATGAAACCAAGGCCATCCCTGGAACTATTCTCCTCATCCTTGATCTTCCTGTAGATATCTTCTTCCTTCGGTTTTGGAAGTTCTTCCAATGCTCCCTTCGCAATTGAATCCACATTCCTGAATATGTCCTCAGAACCCTCAATGAGGACTATATATGAGGAATCAAAACCATAACTGGCACCATCCTTATATGTTACAGTCTGGCGGCCTACTATATCATCTGCGAGCAAACTATCAAGTATTTCTCTCTGTGCCTTTGCCAGCTTATATACCTTAAACATAATACTGTATTATAAATGCGTTATTAAATATTTTTAACTATTATTTGCTGTCAAAATCTCCATTTTTATAGGTTTCCACATACGCATCAAAATTTGTTCTCAGCTTGGACTGCCTTACGATTTTTGAACCCTGAAAACTTGAAAATGCCGGGTCTTCAAGTATGTATCCCTGTATACTCTGGATAGACCCCATAACACGGATGAATTTCATTCTTCCATACCTCCCGAGGGATCTTGTATTTGTTGTGAGCAGGCCTGTATCCTCAAGGTCAGAAAGTAGATCAGAAATCCTCCTCATGGTTAGTGGCTGGAATCCTATTTCCGCACATATATTTCTGTAATTTTCATATATTTCACCAGTAACGGAAAGGTCCGCATCGGTCTCCTGGGTAAGGCATGCACTGAGCAGCACCATTTTTGAATGGATAGGCTGAGTTTTTATGGATTCCTTGAGAACATTCATTTCAAACCGGTCCCTTGCCATGTATACATCCTCAATAGAAATGGATGATTTGCCATCCTTCAGAGCATAATCTATTGCAATTCTCAACAAATCAATTGATTTCCTTGCATCCCCATGTTCCTGTGCACCAAGGGCAGCACAAAGATTTATGGCGGCATCAGTTATAAAACCCTCCTTAATTACACCAGATACCCTGAACTTTAATATATCGCGGAGCTCCATGGCATTGTATGGTGGAAATATGATACTCTCCTGGTTCAGCCTGCTCTGGACCCTGGCATCCAGTGTAGAGACAAAGGATGCGTCGTTGGTAATGCCTATCATGGAAGCGTTGCTCTCTGTTAAAATTTTCAATAAAACATAAAGGGCATCACTTCCGCTTTTCTGGATCAATTTATCTATTTCATCAAGTATTATAACTGTATACCTGCCAGATTTATTTAATCTCTTGACAAGCTCAGAGTATATCCGGTCCTGGGGAAGTCCAAGTATGGGTATAGGTGAATCCCCTGTGTCTATGGCATTTGTCAGGTATACAAGAATAGAATACTGTGAATCATAAATTTCACAGTTGATATACAGAATGTTGATGTTTCCATTCAGGGTTTCTTTGAGCATATTGGTAACGTAGAGAACAGAGGAAGTTTTACCGGATCCGGATTTGCCGTAAAGAAGCAGGTTTGAGGATATTCCTCCTGTAACTATGGAACTCATAACCCTGGCTATTCCATCTATCTGCTTTTCCCTGTGTGGGAAGTTATCAGGTATATATGAACTGCTCAGCTTCTTCAGGTCGCCGGTTACGTAATCGTTAGATTTGCTGTATTTTATAAAAGGATTGTCCATAGTTACCAGTAATTAGCACATATATACTCTATATACAAATATGTTTTTTAACCTGGTTTATTACTGACTATTTTACCGATAGATTAATCCACGTTAAATGGTCTGACTGACGAATTCAGATATTTTTTTAACAGACCGACCAAATACATTGAACCGGTAACAAGAATGCAGTCTGAAGTTGACTTTGCATAGTTATAGGCCTCTATTGGGTCCCTGATTACTTTCATATGTGGAAACATATGTCCGATGTTTTTCCCAAGTATTTGGGGGTCTATGGATCTCTCAGGCTCATCAGGGGTGGTCAGTATGACCGTGTCAGAAATTTTTCTGAGTATTGACATATATGCAAAGTAATCCTTGTCATCAAGCATTCCTATTACCAGTGTTGGTTTCCTGTCAACAAATTTCTGGAAGGTTTCTACCAGTGCGCTTGCAGCAGGTGGATTGTGGGATGAATCCATTATTATAAGCGGTTCCTTGCTTATGACCTCAAATCTTGATGACCATCTGCTGTTCATTATTCCATTTTCTATTACTGATTTCCCCGGACTTCCCTCAGGAAGCGCTTCCATTGCTGACACTGCGGCACAGACATTTTTTACCTGAAACATTCCAAGATTGGAGGTTTTAATATGATATTCATCCTGGGGTGTTTTGATCCGGAATGACATGCCATCCAGGCTGTATTCCAGGTCTGACACAGAACAATAATTATTTACAGTTATGAGCCTGGAATTCCTGACATCCGATATTTTTCTGATTTCTGCCACTACCTCTGGCTTATCATCCAGCAACACCACCGGCCTGTTATTTTTTATTATTCCACCCTTTTCGTGTGCTATTGAGGTAAGGGAACAGCCCAGGCGCTGGTAATGTTCATACCCAATCTGTGCAATTATGCTTACCTCCGGGACAAGGATATTTGTCGAATCCAGCCTTCCACCCAGTCCGACCTCTACAGCCGCATAATCAGCATTGCTATCCGCAAAATATTTGAAGGCCATGACAGTTGTTGTTTCAAAGAATGTCGGGTTCCTGTAATGCAGGGCCAAATCATCTATGTATTCCCTGTTTGAATTCATAAAGTCTATTATATATTGATTCGGTATGGGTTCTGTCCCCATGATTATCCTTTCATTAAAATCCAGGAGATGTGGAGATGTATACATTCCTGTTTTGTTTTCCTGCCGTAGAATGTTGTAAACATAGGAGGCTATTGAACCCTTCCCGTTTGTTCCTGCTATATGAATGCTCTTGAATTTATCCTGTGGATTCCCGAGATGTTCAGCGAATTCCCTTGTTGCCCGGAGGTCCATCTTTATACCTTCCCTCTTCAGGCCGTAAAGATAATCCAGTGTCTGTTCGATCATTGTAAGGCAATGTTTAACCTGTATTTATTGCTTGCCAGATTAGACTGTAGAAAACATTCCATGTCAGGTAAAAATTATCCTTGGAATTCATATGTAGCATGCAATCCAGTAATTCAGCTCATATTCAAGGCCGAATTTTATAATCTGTTCCTGGTATTCATCAAGTTCCTGTTCGCCAAGAATGGCCAGATATCTGTCTGTTATTGACCGGTACGGTGCGGAACGGTAAAAGTCAAACCAGAATTTGAATTTTTCTTCCGGGCCGGCTACAGCCTCAGCAATATAGCCATATGACCACTGGCATGGGAACATGGCCAGCATGCCGTTGATATCCGAATCCCGTGACCATCTGATAAGATGGTTTATATAGGAATATGTTGTGTAATTCATGTCTGTATCCTTTATACTATCACCATCTACATTGAATTTCAGAAGCATGTCCCGGTGGAATTGTGGTTCATCGCTTCCTATATCAGTGTAAAGCTTCCTTATGACTTCATCAGCCGAGGTATTCTGTATCCTTGACCCTGCTTCCTTGTAATATTTCAAATATACATGGTCCTGGACAAGATAATATTTGAATTTATCATCCTCCAGTGTCCCGTCCCTCATAGCCTCTATAAAATCGGAATGAACAATGTCATTTATTATAGCCATGATGCTCTGGGAATTTAGATAGCTTCTAAGGTACATAATATTGTATAGTGGTTTATTATATATTTTTAACCTTGCTGGGCATGGGTTGCCATGTAGCTAACAAAGGACATTACTCTCCTCTTAAAATTATAATGCTTATGCTATATGGAGCTGGTTGTCCGGAGATACAACGATTAGGGCTTTATTTTATGATGTTTAAAATAAATTCCTTCTGATGCCCATCAAAAATGTCTGGTGCCAAAAACCGGAATTATGGATGCAGGACGGATGCAGAATTATTCCTGAAATACCTAGTAATCCCGGTACTCTTCATCAAACACACCGTTTTCATGGCATACCTTACTGTAATATTCTGATGATTCTGTCGCCTTATAATCCCCACCACTTCCAGTGTATAGCCCGAATTTATCCCTGAATCCCCTCGCCCACTCATAATTGTCCATGAGTGACCAGTGGAAATAGCCCTTTACAGGAACAAAATCTTCTTTCATTGCCCTGTGGAGCTGTATTAAATGTTTTTCTATAAATTCCCTTCTAATGTTTCCTGTTGCATCGGCAACGCCGTTTTCCAGTATTATAATGGGTTTCCTGTACCGGTTGAACAGTGATACAGCGACAGACCGTATTCCCTCCGGATATATATCCATGTAATTATCGGAGCATTGCTTGCACGGCAGGAAGGCGAATCTATACCGGATATCGACGCTGTCATTGTCCACATATCTCACAATTATTCGGCTGTAATAGTCTATACCTATGAAGTCTGTGCCTGCGAACTCTCCGGGCCTTGATTCACTGTAAATGCCTGAAAGCGATGGATCGAAATTTCCGTAGAGTGCTGAATCCAGATATAACTTATAAAATATATAAGAAACATATTCATTGATAAATTTATTTTTTGGAGTTTCAAATTCAGGCTGGAAGTAAGGTACAGCAACATTTACACCAACAGTGGTAGCAGGGTTTTGCCTTTTAATAATTTTATATGCTATATTATGCGCATATGCTAAATTTCTCAGTACTTCCACGGTTATTTTGAAATCCGAGATGCCCGGTGGGAATCCCTCAAGATTGCCGTAAAGATAACCATTAATGGCAATAATATTCGGTTCATTTATCGTGTGCCAGATATCTACGTATTTATTGAATTTTTTATAGATGTAATAAACGTACTTGCCGAATTCCACTACAGTTTTTTTATCTGCCCATCCCCTTTTGCCTGATTCCGTAAAATTCTCATTGCATTCTACAGGGTCGTGGAGCCACAGGGGAAGCGGCCAGTGGTATGCAGTCAGTACAATTTTTAATCCCCTGGATTTAATATAATCCAGTATTTCCTCATAATGCTGAACTGAGGGGGTATCGGCTATACTGTCCATCTGGGCGATAAATTCTTCAGGGAATTCCATTTCATAAACGTCCCCATTTTTGTTAGCCACGGTAGCAACCTTTATGTTTTCCGTAGTTCTCCTGAATATTCGTGCCCAGTCAATACCTATCCTGATTGCATTATTTCCCATTGAAACTGCATAATCAATATATTTTTTATAATCGTTCCAGAAATCAGGGCCGTCATCCGGAAAATCACCGCTTACATAGGTTTTATTTATAATAGATTCAGAGTGAACCCACCTGTACCAGTCACTTTCTGGTGAGATAGAGCCATCTGATCTGCCCATCTCAGCCTGGAATGGGCTCATAGCAGTTCCAAACATAAAATTGTCGGGGAACCTTCTGATCATTATCCTGCCGCCTCCCTATTTTTCACCCAGTATGGAAATATATGCAGATTCCAGATCAGACCCATATGAAGAATATGAAATAACAGGAGCCAGTTTTATTACGTCCTGAAGTATCTCTGCCCGGTCTGATTCCTTTCCTGAAAATTTGATTACAGCTGTCCTTCCATCAGTTTTGAGTACTCCCGAACCGATTGTTTCCAGCTGTTTTACCAGGGATTCATCAACAGGTTTGAGAAACTCAACAGAGACCGCGCTGGTATTGAATTCCTGAGATATTTCTTCTATTTTTCCCTGCTTGAGTATTTTTCCGTGGTTTATGAATACAACATCATCACAGGTTTCCGAAACCTCTGATAGAATATGCGATGAGAAAAACACAAGTTTTGTTTTTTTGAGTTTTAGTATGAAATCCCTGAATATTTTCCTCTCGAATGGGTCAAGGCCACTTGTGGGCTCATCCAGTATAACTATATCTGGATCGGATATAAGCACAGAGGCAAATACAGCACGCTGCCTCTGCCCCTTGGAAAGCTGGCCCATTCTGGATTTCAATGGAGGAAGTTTAAGTGCATAATAAAATTCGTCTATCCTTGATTCCATCGTTTTTTTATCTATTCCCCTGAGCTCTGCCACGAACTGCAGGGACTCTTTTACTGTAAGAAATGGGTATGGAGTAGGTGTTTCTATCATTGAACCTACATTTAGCATTGCTTTCTTTGGATGCCTGTTGACATCTATACCATTCAATTCTGCGGTTCCAGATGTGGGATGCAGGAGGTTGGTCATAACCTTCAGAGTGGTTGTTTTTCCTGCTCCGTTGGGACCAAGATACCCTATGGCACCATGCCCGCTGTAATTGAATGATACGTCGTCAAGGGCCTTGAACTTACTGTAATTTTTAGATACTTTATTGAAACTTATTTCCATATTTACCCCTCTATCTGCCTCCTGGTATACAGCAGTATGGCAATTACCCCGCATATTACTATATATGCGATTAACACACCAATACCCTGCATTACTGTGGGGCTAAATGTATAAAATGATGATACTTTCGCTGCAGCTACAGCTGCCCCTGGTCCTCCAAACCCTGCAGGACCAACAACCTTAGCCGCCGGATATGGTTTATCAAATATGAGGTACATAATCTCTCCGGCAAAATCCAGTGAAAATAATGGGTCTACACCCCCTATTGTCCCTACAAAAGTATCTATAATCGGGAAGCCAATAAACAGAAGAAGCACGGAAACTATAATTCCACTGGACTGCCCTTTAAATATTCCGGAAAACAATGATGCAAATGATATTGCTGCTGCAAGGAAGAGTACAACTATTCCCAGTCCCTCAAATATAACAGGAGTTACCTTCCCATAAAGATAAAAAGAGCTTATAATGCCTACCAAAAAGTATACAAACACTATAACAAATGAAGATACAAGGGCAGCTGTATATCTGCCCAGAAACAGCACTGATCTTCTTACAGGCTGAACCAGCGTGTAATATGCTGCGTTTGTGCCGGTGTCAGTAGAAATTATATCTCCTCCAAAGAACGCACCTATGATTACAACCAGGTCCGTGGAGAAATTTTCCAGGTAATTATAGAAGTAAAATAGTGGAGGCCCCGCCTTCAGCATGCTGTATTCATCATGGAGGATTAATGCAGTTATTCCCACTGAGATTATAAGGGTGAAAAGAAAAAGTCCAAGGAATCTTTTTGTACGTAGGTATGATTTAAATTGATATTTGAATGATATCATGTACTGATTAAAATCACTGTCATTTTCCATGCCGTATAATCCTTAAGGTATATTTAACCGTTATCTAAAAATAAATAGATATTAGTTTTATTCTATTAGTGGATTTTTTTCCCTGACAAAGTTATCGCTATTGAGGTCCCTGATTGCTTCCCGAATCTGTTCATCTGTATTCATAACTATGGGCCCATACCATTTTACAGGCTCGTGGAGAGGTTTTCCCGAAAGGAGTATGAATCTGTATCCTGATCTGCTGGTCCTGACATTTACATAATCCCCTTCCATAGAAAGTATGGCTGCGGTATCCGCCTCAAGTTTCTGGTCCCTGTACATGCCTTCCCCCGTTACAGAAAAGATTATGGACGTGTACCCATCCTTGATACGGTAACTGAACTCTGATTCTTCATCCATGGAAACGTCAAGGTAAAGTGGGTCTATTCCAAACTTTGAATCGTACATGCCAGAAGTTTTATTATATTCCCCGGCGATGATCTTGACTCTTGCACCGTCAATGGCGATTGATGGAACTTCGCTTCCCTTGATACTCCGGTATGTTGGAACTGTCATTTTATATTTAGCAGGAAGATTTAACCATAACTGGAAACCTGATACAAGAGTAGGCATTCCATTGGCTCTCAAAAGCTCTTCAGGATTTTTCTCATCCAGTGGCTTTGGCATCTCCTCATGAAATATACCGCTTCCGGCAGTCATCCACTGCAGTTCATCCGGATATATTGTTCCATGGTGATCGGTGCTATCACGGTGATCTACCTTTCCTGAAAGCAAATATGTTATGGTTTCTATCCCCCTGTGTGGATGCCAGGGAAATCCGGAGATGTAATCATCTATTCGGTCAGATCCAAAATGATCCAGCAGGAGGAATGGATCTGTTATATTCACAGTATTTGGCCCCCCGAAAATTCTTTTCAGCCTGACACCAGCCCCATCTTTTGTTTCAACGCCCTTAATAATATATCTTATCTGTTTTATTCTTCCGTTCTTGTTTTCCATAATTAACCAATGCCCTATAATTTAAATGTTTTTGCTATATAATTTTATACCTTTAAAAATCTGATTGGTGGAGAATTTTATATATAAAATCAAAATATGAACTATGGCTGGAGATGTAATTAAATGGAACAGGATTTAAGAAAATGCGCCGTGATATATGACCTTGAAACCGTTGATTATTTGAAGGCACTTGACCTCCAGAAAAAAATTCATGATAAAGTAAATAAGGAGGAATCAGGAGATACTTTTATATTTCTTCAGCACCCAGATGTTTACACTGCAGGTTCCCATTTCAGGGGGGACCCTGGAGGTGCAATAAAAATTAACCGTGGTGGATATTTGACGTATCACGGACCGGGCCAGCTTGTGGCATATTACATTATAAATCTTAAAAGGTCAAACCTTGATGCCCTGAAGCTGATAAAATTAATTCAGGATTCGGTCATCGAACTGCTGGGATATTACGGCATAAGTGGAAGGGCGGAGCTAAAAGAAAAAACTGGCGTATGGGTAGGGAATAAAAAGATATGCTCCATAGGTCTGGGAATTGATAAATTCGCAACAATGCATGGAATGGGGCTCAATATATCCACAGACCTGAAAAAGTTCAATGTAATAAATCCATGCAATTTTTCACCGGAAATAATGACGTCAATGAATGCTATCATAGAAAAACCGCTTAGCTTTAATGATGTAAAAGAGAAATTTATTGAAATCACCCAGGAGAAATTCAGAATCACAGATTATAGAATATACAATGATATCCTGTAAGCCCATTAGTCTAATCCAGAAAATATTTATTTCATGATATACTTTTTAATTATGACAGAATTTCCAAAATTTCATTGCTGTGTAAATCAGAAGGAAGAAGATTATGATTCCGGGATACAGATCTATTTTATGAAAGAGTATGAACTTGCGGAACTCATTGGAAGGCTCATTGAAATGGACGAAAAGC
Source organism: Thermoplasmata archaeon (assembly GCA_021806295.1). Taxonomy (GTDB): domain Archaea; phylum Thermoplasmatota; class Thermoplasmata; order Thermoplasmatales; family Thermoplasmataceae; genus Ferroplasma. Next base: position 32,219 of record JAJZXS010000015.1, on the reverse strand, counting down.
ACTCAGAAGAGTACAGAAAGATGTTTGAATTCATAAAGTCGCTGGAAAACTATATAATTACCGGCGAGAAAGCAAATAATTTCAATTTCCTTGAAAGCATAGAAGGAGAAAAAGGGTGGGCCATGGATTATTACATACTATTGAATGAAAGCCGGGCTTCCAGAGTAGCTTTCAGGGCATGCAGGAAAACTATAGAGGTAATGTATTACTACAGGGTTATGTCGAGGAAAGATGGGTTTTCAGAACGGTTCAATCCAGAAAACTTCAGGGCATTATTACTTTTAAGGGATATACTGTACAAAAGGTCATGCGACCTAATGAAAAAGTGATATTTTTATTGTATGTTATGAGTTAATTTTTTGATGAACTAACGGTTATCAGCTTCAATGTATATAGATAATAAAACTCAGACATTACAATTATTATAAATGATACTGCCATAATAAGGGAGTATAAGTTATATTCATTGAAAAGAAACAGGAATCCAGAAACACCTGCAATTATAACAAAGATAAATGATATCCCTGATGACAGAACTAGTTTTGAGTTCTGTATTTTTATGCTGAGCAGGAGCATTATAAATGAAACTATGAGGATAAGGAATCCCAGCATCATATGAAACATCACAGTTATGTAATTTGATGGAAATGCCGCCGGGGCAATATGCGAAATGCTGTTCAGTGGCGGAAATGATACGTAAAGATTTATGAATATGCCTATTATGAACTGTATGAAAAGGAGTACCATTATGACAGCCAGGCCTAGGTAGGCATAACTATATTTATTATCCATATCTCTGTATTCCATGTTATTATTTAAAATATTCAACTTCGCAAAAATTTATTAAACGTGTGTATATAATCTGATATGGAAGTTATAAATTACAGGATAAGCCTTGATATAGATTTCAGGCAGAAGAAGTATAAAGGAGAGGAAACTGTAAAAATTAATGATGCAGAAAAGAAAGTAACCTTTGACCTTAATAATATAGATATACAGGAAGTAAAAATCAATGGTTCACCTGTGAAATATGAGGCAGATAAGGATAGCCTAACATTCTCCACTGCAGGAGGCGATATTTCTGTTGACGTCAAATTCTCATCGGATGTTGACCGTGGCCTGAAGGGATTCTATCTTGCCGGAACAGAGGATAAGTATATACTCTCGACACAGTTCGAGGAATCAGATGCCAGAAGGGCATTTCCGTGCATTGATAACCCAAATTACAAAGCGACATTTGACATCTCCATGAAGATTGATAGTGATCTTAAAGCCATCTCCAATATGCCGGCAAAACAGGAGAAACTGGAAAATGGAAAAAAGCTTGTTGAATTTGAGCAAACCCCCAGAATGGCGACATACCTTGTATACCTTGGAGTGGGTCAATTTGATGAGGCCGAGGACTTATATAAGGGCAAAAAACTCTATCTTACAGCAATGAAAGGCCATTTGACCTCTTCAAGGTATCCGCTTGAAGTGGCAAAGAAATCTTTGAATTACCTTGAAACATACACCGGCATAGATTATATGCTTCCAAAATTAAACCTTATTTCTGTTCCAGAATTTGCATCAGGTGCCATGGAAAACTGGGGGGCGATAACTTTCAGGGAAATACTTCTGAATATTGATGATTCAACCACCAGCAGAAGTTATAAAAGAACGTCAGAGGTCATAACACATGAACTTGTCCATATGTGGTTCGGAGACCTTGTCACCATGAAATGGTGGAACGATTTATGGTTAAATGAGAGCTTTGCCACATTTTTTGCATTCAAAACCGTTGACAGTACAGATCCGGAATGGAAATTTTTCGGGGATTTCCTGCTGGATCAGACCGACGGCGCCTACACAATGGATGCACTCAAAAATTCCCACCCCATCAATGCAGATGTTTCCGACCCCAGAAGTATATCACAACTATCCTATGAAATAAGATACGGCAAGGGATCAAATGTTTTGAGAATGATAGAAGCCTATGTTGGCAAAGATGTGTTTATGAAGGCTATGAGAAACTATTTAAAGGAATTTTCATATAAGAATGCATCTGGTTCAGATTTATGGAATGCCATAGAAAAGGAATCTGGAAAGGGGGTATCCTCTATTATGGAACAGTGGATATCACAGAAAGGTTATCCATATATTACAACTGAGAGAGATGGGGACAGGCTCAAAATTACACAGAAACAGTTCTATTTCCTGGAAGGCGACAGGAGCTCACAGTGGAAAATACCATTATTTATAAACAGGTTTTCCAGGGAGGAGAACGCCCTTATGGATGGTAAGGAAATGGAAATAGAGGGAGATGTTCTTTCACTGAATTACGGCCATAGCGGATTCTACAGGGTGCTCTATGATGATGCAATGTACGAAACTGTCACTAGAAATCTTTCACAGATATCCGCTGATGAGAAATGGGGTATTGCAAATGACCTTTATGCATTTCTTCTCTCCGGGAAAATTAATATGACCCAGTATGTGAGAAGGATCGAGAAGCTGTATGGAATAAATGACAACATAGTTATTGATGAGATATCAAAACAGCTCTATTCCCTGTATAATATAACCGGTAATGGGTATTTCAGGGATCTTGCAAACTTCTACATAAAGGACAAGATGGAGTACATAGAGGCAAACAAAAAGGATGAGTTTAATTACAAAATATCACTTTCGGGGCTTTACACAAAACTAGCATACATTAACAATGACTTCTGTAAAACACTTCTCAGCAAATATAAGGAATACGGCCAGGTAGAACCAGATTTCAGGCTAGCCTATCTTATTGCCCAGGCAAGGATAAACAATGATTTCAAATATTTTGCAAACATAATTGAGACAACGTCTAATGATGAGGATAAAACAAAGGCTATAACAGCAGCAGGCATACTTGAGGGTGATGGCAACCATAAAGACATCATGGAATTCGTCAAATCTGGAAAGGCCAAGAAGCAGGATATGGACTCATTCTTTGTTGCAATGTCATCAAGCGATGGATCAAGACAGTATATAATAGATAATCTGAAGAATATTGTTGACACCATGTATAAATTCCAGCTAAGCCCCCTGAGAATAAACAGGTGCGTTCAGGCAATGATAGGAAATGCAGGAATTAAAAATCCAGACAAAATGAAAAAAGCTGCTGAATCCGTGAGAAACGAGGAAATTTTCGGCGGAATAAATAAAGGTCTCGAATTCCTGGAAATCTATGAAAATCTGGTTAAAAATACAAAATAATTTTTAATATCTTTTAATATCTTTTAAATTGATAGATGCAAATGGTATTATCATTTCTTCCCGGCTGAGACCGCCGTGCATACCCCGATCTTTTATAATGTCATCGTCATAATATTTGTACCATACAGTATTTCCAGAATATGGAAGAACTAAAATATTGCCCATTCTGGAGATATATTTTTCTGATACAGTGTTGCGTCCCATCAATCCCATTTTGAGGATTTCATTGCCGGTGATTATGTCCGCACTGCCATAGAGCTGATCCTCCAGTGCATTTTTCATATCCTCTGGATTATCAGAATATACCATCATATCCCTCGGACTCCATGTTTCCGGTATTGTCCTACCTTTATTGGTTTTCACGAAATCGTGGATTCCAGAGACATATATTTTTTTATTTACAGGAGTAAAACCGTGATCGGATGATACCATGACTGCAATATCCTCTCCTGCAAGGTCCTTGAAGAAATCGTTGAACATGGATGCTATGTAACGAAGTGCTTCAATGTGTTCCGGGCTGCCGGGGCCATACCTGTGCTCCATTTTATCCGGGTCCTCTATATAAAAAAATATGTATGAATTTTCACGCACCTTTTTCAATAGCTTTCTCAGTATAAGAAAACCTTCAAAGAGAAAATCATACCTTTTCTATTCCTTTACGCCAGAATACATTATCCTGCTGTAACTGCTTTTCAAAAGATCTGCATATGATATTATGTATGATCTTATTCCGTGCTCATTTAGTGTTTCATAGAAAGTTTTTCCATGGAATAGAATTGATGGGTCCGGACTTAACTCTGCAAAACGCTCCCGGTCCTGCCTGTATACAGGGATAAATGGCAGGCTTTTCACAACCATATTATAATTTTCCAGATAAAGCCTCCATTCAAATAGTCCGTGTTCTGCCGGTGTCATGCCTGTATTAATTGTATTGCTTGCGGCCGCAGTAGTGGATGGAAATACAGATGTTATTGGAGATACTATTCCAGAGCTATTTATTTCCTCGAATGGCCTGTACTTTTCCAGATAATTCCTCCAGCTATCATAACCAAGGCCATCAATATAAAAAAATACCACTTTTTTTGACCCATGAAGATTGCTGTAAAGTTCTTTTTTCAGTGGCGTTCCATTATTATTTATCCCGAATAATGATAAAATTGTGCTATTTATGTTGGAAAAATTATAACCATCGTAATCGGGATAAACAAAATTTCCGTCATCTCTGTACCTGAACTGCATATCATCGTTAATCATGCATTTGCATTACTAAATTATATTAACCTATTACTGGTGTATCACCCAGAAATTACTGCCATTTTATAATTGATTTTATTTCTCCTTCGGGTTTTTTCTGAAAGATTTCTGTATTTTCTGGACTATAAGTTCCAGTGATTAAATTGTTTATCACTGAATTCTGAACATGACTCCATTTCTCTATAAATTTCAAAGCATCAAAATAATGCTTTTTGGCTCCATCAACTGAACCTACCATGCTTATATTCCTCTCTATAATATAATCTATATCTTCGCCGTTAACCTGAACTCCAGGGGCATTCCCGTTTGTGCCGAATAGTATTGTAATCCCATTGTTATTCATCATACGCACAAATTTGAATATTGTAGCAGGGTCCCCGCTTGTATCTATTAAAAGATCTATTCCCTTAAGTGGAATGTTATGTGTATAATCAAAGAATATGCTTCCTGTTTTTTCCAGAATGGATAATTTAGGTTCCTCAAGGCTATGCCTGTTTGTCATGTATACATCGAACATGTATTCGTGTGCCATCATTGAATATATAAACGCCTCACTACCCGATCCGATAATAAGGCAAGTTTTCCCTGCGAATGTGGAATCTTCATTCTGATATATGGATCTTTTTGATACTGTATCAAAGACCTCAAATGCTTTCATGACATTCTTTGCCGGTTCTGTTAGTACTGCCTCTCTTACCATGCTTCTATCATTTACTTTTACGAGATTCCTTATGGAATCGAAAAAATAATCCCGCATGAATCCATGCAGACCGGTTATTCCTGCCTCGTTCTTCTTTCCATCAGAGCAGTTGTCTTCTCTTCCTATTCTACAGTTCACACAATTTCCTGGTCTTCTCACCACCGGCACAACATAATCACCAGTTTTTATTCCATATTCATTTTCCTGGATATCGATTACCTGACATACAGCTTCATGCCCCAGAACAATGAAATTATAACCGGGCTGGTTGTACGCAAATGATAGGCTTCCATGCACCTCCCCCCGATCTGTACCGCATATTCCTGTATATAGTGGTTTAAGTTTTACTTCAAAGTCTTCGGGATCCTGAATTTTAACATTATGGAATTCAATACCTCCTGTTGGTGCATTTGTGGTCAAAGCATTTACCATAGCGGTGTAATTTCATTTTTGATATAGATTTTATGGTTAGCACAATTTACATTATATCAATCTTATTCTGGAGTTTATGGGTTATTTATTATTTTCATTAGTTCCTTGGAATTAACTCTTAAGCACCTGGCCCAGTGCGCAAACCGTAGAAGGAAATTAATTATCATTGCGAAAATTTAATATTTTTATATATAAATATTGTTTTCTTACAAATTGGTTTTAAAAATAAATATGACTTTAAGATTCCTCCATATAACGGAATTTTATTCTTTCGATCATTCTCGGTATATTTATATCCATGGGGCATACCTCTTTGCAGCCACCGGAATGCATGCACAGCATTGATTTATCGTATTTCTTTGAAGTTATTGCAGACCACATTATTCCTGTTGGCCCGGTGTAAGGGCTATCTCCGAAGTCCTTTCCATAAAGCTTGTAGGATGGGCAGGAGAAATAGCATCTTCCACACCTGATGCAGAGCAGTGACTCGCGTATGTCGGAGTTTATAGCCTCCTTCCTGCCATTATCGAGCAGTATCAGATGGAATTCTTTCGGGCCGGTGGCAGGTGATACCCTCTGGAGTTCTATATCCCCAGTAGCACTGGGACCCGATGTGACATTTATATATGTAGGGGGATAATATCCAGCATAGGATGCCTGGACTATAACTTCATTAAATGCGTCTTTCAATGTCGGAACGATCTTATCTATTCCTGTTATGGCTATATGTGTTTGCGGCAGCACCGTATCAATCCTGATATTTCCCTCATTTTCTATGAGAAGAACAGATCCTGTATCCGCTGCAATGGCATTTGCACCGGTGATTCCCGCATCAGCTGCGAGATATTTCTCCATGAGGAATTTTCTGACCCTGCTCACCATTTCTTCTGCGGATGTGTTTTCGTTTATGCTGCTGTCAAGATTTTCATTCAATAATTTACCTATTTTATCCTTTGTCAGATGAATTGCAGGGGCAACAAGATGGGATGGCATATCCTTATTGAGCTGAACAAGGTATTCTCCTAAATCAGTTTCCCAGATATCCATGCCCTCATTTTCCAGCTCCTCCCTGAGCTTTATTTCATAAAGCACGTTGGATTTGGAAACTACTATTTTTCTCTTTTCTCCTAATATCTCCTTTACAATTTCCATTGCTTCAGTGCTGTCCTTTGCAATGTGGACATGCCCGCCCAGTTTTTCTACACTCTTTTGAGTTTTTGATATATATGCATCAATATCATCCAGCACCCTATTTTTGGTTTCCCTTAGTTCAGATGCCACATCCTTTATGTAAGGATTTTCTTCAAGTATTTTATGGACTTTTGGTGAATTGTTCAGTATCGCCTTATTTATTGCAACGTCCCATTCATAGCTCATGAAACCACCTCTGCCAGGTCTTTTATATTATTTATATATGGAGATAAGTTCTCATAGCACAGTGGGCACATAACCAGAACATTCTCATTGACTGATAGTAGCTTCTCTGCCCTTGCCCGTGATACTTCTTCACTGTCCTGGGCAGAAACAAGTGAGAGGGGCCCACCGCAGCAGCTCCCCATTTCCTTGCTTGTTATCAGATAGTTTTCATCTATGGAAAGACCGGAATTATTCACCTTATTACGTATGTCACTGTACATTCCCATGGCACGTGAATAAAGGCAGGAATCGTGTATAACATAGTTCCCTGAGCCCTTGAATTTGACGAGCTCTAAATAGTTCTTTACATCTATGTCAAAGTCGATAAAATCCTTATATCTTTTTAGAGCATTCGTTGTATGTGGGTCAACCGTAATAATATTTTTTATGCCTTTTGAATTAAAGAAACTGTAAAGTTTTTCACCGTATTCCTTATATTCTTTTATAAAGCCAGATTCCAGCAGTAGCGCACCGGAATATGGTTCCTGGTCATAGAGATATCCAAAATTTACCCCAGATCCTGAAAGCATAGATGTTATGCTTTTCAGTATTCTGAATGCCCTTTGCAATTCCTCATCCTTTGGCTTTATAAGGAATTTTGATGCTGTCATGAGCCTTTTCGGTATATTCAGTCTGTATATTTTCGGGAATAAAGCTTCGTAACGCTTTAAAATGCCTGAAATCTGGTACATGTAGGATGTATAAATTACAGTGTCCCCGCTATTTGGAATATTATTTGCCCATGATGAATATAATTTTGTATCCAGTGGAAATGGCAGGTAGCTGTCCATCAAATTCTGGAAAATCAGGTCCCTCATTTTCTCTATGCGCTTTTTGTTGATATCCATAAAAATAAAGTCATTGATTGCTAATAAATTTATTTGCAAACATGTTTCATTGGTTGTTATTACACAGGAAGGTTTTGCATTATTGGCAAGGATTCATACTAGAATAAATAACGTATATAACCGGCAGGCTCAGTACCAGCGGGTAATATATAAACTTAGTAATTGATTATCAAATATGCAAATAAACTTAGTAATAAATACCAAAAAATTAATGATAATTGGTAATATATAACTAAATATGGATTTAACAGCAATTGCCATACAGAATCCATGGTAGCGCGAGAGAGTAGAAATACTTAAGGATAATAAAGTAATAGATAAAAATGATCGGAGTTCGTGAATTCTTAAAAAAGCTCAAGTACAGATATATTCGTATCATTAATTTTGTTAAAGTCCGAATCCAATGTTATGAATTTATTGTTATTCCGAAGAGCAATACCTGCAATTAAAATATCGTTCTCATTTATCAGGTTACCGGCACTTCTCAGCCTCCTAAATATTTCAGCTGACATCGACGCGGAGGTTTTATCTGGATATAATACAGTTATATTTTTGATTAACTCCTCAAGTAATTTATTTGTTTTATCAGAATATTTCAGTAATTCATATTCAGAAATGTAGGTAATACCGATATCAGAGTTTTTAGAGTATTCATTTACCGTTTTAATAATTCTTTCATTTCCCTTTAAATATTCTATCACAATGTTTGTATCTATAACAATCATTGTGATCTGCCTTTATTGTTCTTCCTGTCTTCCATTAAGCGTTCTTCAATCAAGTCCAATTCACTTTTATCATCCTTTAAAATCCCTGCAAATTGTCTTATATCTTTTCTTTTATGTTTTAATAATCTTAGTATTACATCTGAAAATGATTCGTCTGCATTTTTAAAATCCTTTAATTCAGAGTATGCCTTATTTGAAAGAGATACCATTCTGACCATAATATAGTATACGTATACCATATATTTATTTTTTGATGATTTTCAATATTGACAATACCTTCCTACCGGTAACTCAGAAGATTTCCAGATTAAGGTTTAAATTCATTTTAATTTTGAATAAATACAATGGATTGATAACAAAATCAAAGTTGGATATACTATTTATTTCACCATTCTCTTAATCTGTGTGAATAATCATTAATTGAGGAAAATAACCGGATTAATCATATTATGGTATAGATATTTATATCAAAAAATAATACTGTTATTGAGGAAGCATGGGGTAGTCAGGTATCCTAGAGGGCTCCAGTCAGTTTGTGATTAGCTAAAGGTCATCTGAATATATGATGAGTGACTGGAACAATGAAACATGGAAGAGACCCTTAGATCTGGGTTCAAATCCCAGTGCTTCCACATTTTCAAATGCATAATCTGTTTTAGATATCATATCAATTTTTTCAGTCATATACTATCTCCTCATAGAGTCGAGTAAATCCGGTGATCCGCCCCCGGCTGTATAACTCGTATATACCGGGTTTTCCCTGTTAGCAGCGCTTTATCTAGTTATACCTGTACTTTTATATTTCCAGTATTTTGCTGTGCTCTTCCTATGTGGGAACTATGGATCTGCTGACAGTTCCTTCTTGTCGTGCGGTAGACCCACTTTATGGCCTGTATACTCTTCTCACCTCCGCAGGCCTTCTATTTCAGACCGGGGGCTTTTCTTCAGCTTTCCGTGCTTTATTTAATTCCCTAGAGCAGTAATGGTAAACCTCTTCCTAGTCTTTGCTGAATACATTCAAGCCTAGCCTTGATGGCCTCTTCAGTACCTGCATATAATACTCTGAGAGCATTTTAATTGGTAAAAAGTAGTTAATGATTTATTTTTCCTATAATTTTATTCAGGGCGGGTATTGATTTGACTCCTCTAGAGACTCGCAGGGAAGCTACTATATTTCCTACCATGCATGCGATTTCCTCATTATAGCCTGAAAGTACAGCGGCCATATAGCCGGCGTCGAACGCATCACCTGCTCCTATAGTATTTTTAATTCTGTAGGTTTTAAAAGCATTGCATGAAATTGTTTGTCTGTTATTTATGACGATAGAGCCTTCCCGGTCCAATTTCAGTATGTAACTTGCATTGCCTCTTTCTTCTAACATGGCCAGGGTGTTTTCCAGATTCGTTTTAGAATATGCCAGTGCTTCATCCCTGTTCAAGAAGATGGTACTGGAATAGTCAATGAACGAATCTAGCCCTTCAATTTCTGATACAAGCGGGCCTATGTCAAAGAACACGTGTTTTTTCTGCAAATTTGCCTCTCTTGCAGCCTCCAGAATTGTGGAATATGTTTTCCCGGCATGTACGAGATTGTAACCTTCAAAAAAGATAGATTTTGAATCGGAAATGAGTTTTTTATCAATGCTATCGAGCATTGTACCAGCCCCCAGGTAGCCTAGGAATGAATGATTCTTCTTTGAATCAACAATATTAACAGAGGTTGCTGTTGATGTACCATTTTCCCTTATTATATGCTCTGTGTTTACGCCGGCGGTTTCAAGTTCTTTCAGTAGATAATCCCCCATGATATCTGTTCCTATTCTGTCTGAAAATGCAACTTTTAAGCCCAATTGTGAAGCGATAATCGCCATGGCGGCAGGTCCTCCCGGGTATATTTCCATATCCTGTGAGATATTTGTGGTTCCCGCAATAACAGGAAAATTCTTTATATTAAGGGATAGGTCCACAACAGCGTCCCCGATGATTAGAAGATCATAACTGAATGGCATCCAGAAATTTACCTCCTAGTTCCATTATATCACGTTTAGCAGATTTGTCTATAGTACTTATCCATTCATCTGGAATTTTATCAAATCCCGCATAGGAGCCAGCTACTGCCCCCACCATGCCCCCGATTGTATCCGAGTCAGCCCCGAGATTGCATGCCAGCAGTATTGAGTCCCTGAAATTCCCCTTAGAATATAAAAATATTGATATGGCTGCAGGGACAGAATCCTCCGTAAGAGCCCATTGTGGTTTTAGTATAAAATTATAAAGATTGTCAAGGAAAGAGTCAAAAGTGTTGTTGCTATTTGCAATGTCTACAGCTTCCTTTATTCTAGATGAAATTGATTTCTCCGGATTTCCCATTGATTTGGCTCCCATATCGGCACCTTCCAGTGATGCCTCATAAACGGCATGAAGATTTTTTTCGTCTGAAACCGCATTTTTCACAGCAAAACTGATGGCTGCAGCCCCTGAAATGGCAAGAGCAGTATTATGTGTGCATAAACATGCGTTTATTACATCCTTTACAGTTTGTTCATTATCTGAAAAAGCATCGAAAATTCCAACCGGGCTAATTTTCATGGCGCAACCATTTGTGGTTCCATTTTTGCCTGTAACACTATATGGTATTCCAGATTTTAAATCTTTGATGGCACTTCTTGTGCTCGGACCTATGAGAGTGGTATTCATTATATCGTTGTCGTCCGCCCATCTTACAAGTCTAATTGCCATGTCTTCAGGGTCCACATGCCTTCTGGATATAATTGAATCTGCAACCATGTATGTAAGTTCAGTATCATCCGTATATTCTCCCAAAACAAGTTTGGAATGCACGGATCCTTCCATTGGAGCTTCCAGAAAGTTTGTTACTTTTCCGTACTTAGCTTTTATCTGTTCTCTGCTCATAAAAGTAGTAGGCATTCCCATTGCATCCCCTATTGCCACCCCGTAAAATACACCCAGTATTTTATTTTTTAAATCATTTTTATCCATATACATTTCACCTAGTCCCATATTCTTACGCTTCTGCCCTTGCTTGTTTCTATTCCCCATATGTACCAGGCAACTGATGCTACCAGGCCAGCACTGAAAATTCCGATTCCCAGCCACATGTATGATACTATGGGCAAATTAACTGCAAGGAAGATAACCGGTATAGACCCGCCCAGGGAGATAACTCTTACAATAGCAGAGTAAAGCCCCCTTCTTTTGGTAGCCCACATTTCTGATTTTAATGTATCTTCTGCAAGGAAATATATATTTATAAAAACCGACACCCCTATAAATAAAAACCAGAAGATAAATGTGTTTGTTATCCATATTTTTAATGTTGGTATGAACAGGTATGCAAATACAACAACCAGTATAGCTGAAACAAGAAGAAAACGTTTCCTGCTGAATTTATCAGCAACTATGCCGAGAAACCCTGCCAGAAACGCTACTATTCCGAATATAAAAATTAGCCAATCGGTAAGTGCCGGGAAAAAATAAGGTCCCAGTGTCAGCACGATCAGGCTGAATCCTGCAGTATAAGCCCATCCGATTATCCCACCGACTGCTATTCTGAAATAAAGGGATGGCAATTTTAACGGTTTTTCCAGATTATCATGTTCTGGAAATGCGCCGTAATATTTTTTAAGTTCTTTATTTGCACTGTTAAATCTTCCCTTTGATTCAAGCCACATAACGGATTCAGGCAATCTCAATCTTATAACGTACATAACGAAAAGAGATATTAACAAAGTTATTCCGAGCACAGCTCTCTGTGCAAATATTGATGATATGGCCAGAAGTGCCAGTATTGCTGCTATTGAGCCACCTATATTGGTAAAATTAAGTTCAAGAAATAATGCCCTACTCCGGTATTTCCGTGGAAACAACTCGTGTGTTGCTGTAAGAATGGTATTATATTCACCGCCGGCAGCAAATAGAAGCATACCGATAAAAATCAGGATTGTTGTATATGTAAAGCTGAAAATGAGCCCTGTGGCACCAACTGCATAAATGGCAAGCGTTATGAATAGAGTTTTTTTCCTGCCAACTGCGTCAGCCAGGGGTCCCGATACCGCACCACCTAACAGAAGCCATAAGGGTGGCCAGATCGCCAGCAAGCCTAGCAGTGCACGTGGCATGGCAACCCAATAAGTGGCTATATAAGACAGAGAATATATATACGCTTCAACCGCGGTACCTATTGAAAACGCAATGAATAAAAGACTGTGAACAGCACCCCATTTTAAATCTTCAACTTCAGCAGCTGGATTCACCATAGCATAAAACCTTATAAAATATAAACCTTACGTAGGGAAAAGGCATATTGCATAATTTATTTATCATAAATTATAATTTGCTATAAATCCACTTCTATTACCGGTTTTAGTCTATTTGGCATACTTATTTTGTATATGCTACTTTTAGGTTATGGAGCTATAATTAAAATCATTATACAGGAAATTTAATTCAGGATAACATACACAAATTTCTACTTTATAATCCTTAAATGTGTAGGCAAATTATATTGCATGTTGATCTGTTGCATTTAATTATTATAGTTTCATATATACAGGAAATATCCTTAGAAACTCACAACTGCCATACATTTATTAATTTACATATAATAACTATAAAAAGTGGTGCGTATATCAAAATCTAATGGCTATTTATTCAAGATGAATGCTATACATCTGGGTACAAATTATCTATGGATTTCCTATGAATCATACATACTACCGATAGAATTACTATCATATAATAGCAGTAGTTTATTCCTGGGAATCATAGCATTTCTGGGAACTGCCCTGGGAGTTTCTGTTGGCCTTTTCTTCGGTACCCTTAGTGACAAGTATAACTTTGATGGGTCCGCCGTGGACCCTATATTCTTGCAGGGGCAGTGTTCATTGTTCTTGCAATTTTCCTGAATAAAATTCTGACCATCACTCTTGTTGGTGTGCTACTGGGATACATAATGATTCAGGTATCGTCAAATATCGCTGTTGGCGCATACCAGCCACTGTATGCAGATATTCTGAAAGAGGATGAACGTGGTAGGGGCACTGGCATAGGAGGTATATTCAGGCTCCTCGGATCTGCAATGGGCTATGGAATTACAGGATTCCTTATAGATACCAAATACAGGTCGTATGTGCTTATTTTAATTGCCATAGTTGTTATAATAACTGCATCGCTTACCGCGAATACAATAAAGAAATCAGATGTTATAATAAAACAAACCAGGCCGGGAATAGGGAAATTATTCATGGATATGTTTAATTTAAAACATGGCAGGAAGGATTATATATATGTTGTTCTGGGCAGCTTTATGGTTTTTTCAGGTGTCATAGGTCTATCATTCTTTGAGCTGTATTTTTTCAAATTCATTTTGGGTTACAGCAATCCGGCCTATTATGTTTCTATTATTGGAATAGCAGTTCTTATGACATCGGCACTCGCATCCTTTATTTTCGGCATACTATCTGACAGAATCGGGAGAAGAAAAATTCTGGTTTATGTTACAGTTATAGGAGGAATAGCCATGATTCTTATCCCGGAATTCGAAAAGTTCGATTTTTTCCTGATTCTTGGCTCTATTATAGGCATGTCCTACGGAATATTCATGAGTGTTTCCAATGCGCTTGCCAGCGATATGGCACCGGTTGGTGAATCTGGAAAGTTTATGGGGTATTATAATATGGCAACAGGCGGTGCTTCCACACTTTCACCGCTGATTTATGGTTTAATTTTATACTTTGCCAGATCCTACTCTGTTGGATTCCGTTATGTGTTTTACATTGCAGGAATATTCTTTTTCATAGGCTTTGCCATGTTCTATAAAATATTGAAAGATTAATTTATAAGCCATTTACGTATTTAATAGCAATGGGAAAATACTCATTAAAGCCTTTCAGGTACATTTTCGGGATGAATTCTGTATACCCCGGAAACAATTTCTATGGACATCTTTTGAATCATTATTTTTGCCATATGAAATAGAGTTATTCCTTCCTCCTGGCCTTCAGACAGTTTATTTGGGAATTATAGCCTTTTCCGGCATAATGATAGGAATTACATTCAATTTTCTTTCAGGTACCTTCTCCGATAGATTGAATTCCAGGCTGGGGAGAAGAAGGCCCATGATAGTGATAGGTTCCGCGATAGTTGTTTTATCTCTAATAGTATTTATCTTTATAAGGAACGGTGTTCTTTCTGTATTTCTTATTTACATCCTCATTGAAATAGGTTCAAATATTGCATACGGGTCTTACCAGCCACTCATAAGGGATGTGATACCATCATCCCAGAGAGGTGCATCCTCAGGCATAGGAGGATTTTTTACACTGGTAGGCTCAGCGTTTGGATTTGGCCTTTCTGGGTTGTTACTTGGGTCTGGAAGAATAGAACTCGCAGTAATTCTTATACTTATTACTGTGGCTGCAGGTGCATCCATTACTGTTTTGACAATCAAGAAAGATGACTATATCAGCAATTCTGAAATAATAAGCAGGAGAATTCTGGGCACAATACGTAGTGTGGTACGATCGGGAAAATTCAAGTGGATGGCTACTGCAAATTTTTTTATTACTGTTGGCAGTTCCGGGCTGGTATTTTTTGAGTATTACTATTTCGAATATTCGCTTGATTTAAAAAATGCGGCAATATACGTAGCCATAGCAGGGGTTACAATTCTAATGATATCTGCTGTATCAACAGTGGGAATCGGAATACTGGCCGATAAGGTAAACAAAGACCTTCTTTTATTGGTATTCCCGCTTATAAGTGGATTCAGCATTCTGTTTATTTCTTTTATACATGTGTTTTATATGTTTCTGCTACTGGGGGCGCTTATAGGCATAGTCTATGGGAATTATTTTACAATTACAAATTCCTATATGAGTTTCATAGTTCCTCATGGAAGTGCCGGAAAATATCTATCTATATTCCTGGTATCCACAGAGGTGGGTGCAGCATTTTCTCCCCTAATATATGGAGTTGTTTTGTATGCCTTCAAGTCCTCAGGATCGCTGGCGTATTCAAGGCTCTTCGAGCTTTCAGCCGTACTGTACTTTATTGGCTTCATACTTATACTGTTGAAGGTTGTTGATAGAAAATCCCTGGAGAGGCATAAAAAGATTGATTAACAATCAAATTGAACGTATATTGTCTATTTCCTACCGGTGATATACAGAAAAAAATTCTTTATGTGCATACGAGATTTTTGACAGTCATGCACGATTTTTTTTCTATGATATAAAAATGAAATGTCTCCATTACATTCATCAATTATATATTTTTCAAGCTCTGCGTTCCTCTGCGGTCTCAGTGTCTGGATATCTTTCGGGTCTATAGGTATCATAATATTAACAGTGGATTATAATATATATAGATAATAATTTATAAACTTTATAAAGTATAATAGATATTTATTTATACAGAGAACCGATTAATTGATCATGGAAGAGTACCCCACACCGGTCAGGATAATACTCCTGCTGAAGAAAAATGATTACATGTCCCTTGAAGAACTGGCATCAAGCCTCGGCATAACAAAGATGGCTGTTTTGAATCATATTACAGTTCTGGAACAGAATGGTTCCGTTGGAAGGAAGACGGTGAAAAAGAATGTTGGCAGGCCTTCCTATGTTTTTTATGCAACAGAGAAGGCGGACAGAAATCTCGGAAGTATTTCGGAAACAATGCTGGATGATTTTATGAATTATATGAAAAAAACAGGGCGCGAAAAAATAATTGAAGCATTTTTGAAGGATCGTTATTCAAAGGTTAAGTCAGAATATACTGCAGATCTGGCAGGAAAAGATTTTGATGCAAAAGTGAGGAAGCTGGCTCTGCTCAGAGAGGAATCAGGATATTACCCAGAATTAAAGAAATCTCAGGAAAACTATGAGATGGTCGAATATAACTGTCCAATACTTGCTATATCAAAGCATTTCGGCATCGCGTGCTCAATGGAGACTGGTATGTTTGAAAACGTTCTTGATGCAGATGTTAAATCAACACACAGGCAGGTGAATGGATACGGTGCCTGTAGATTTCTCATATCAAGGAAGAATGTGGATCATGACTGAGTATTATAAAGCTCCCTGCCAATCTCGTCAGGGTCCTTTCCACATGCTTCAGAAAGATCTTTATGAAGTTTTTTAATTCTTTCAGCGGGTTCCTCCAGTCCCTGACGCCTGTATCTCTCAACTGTTTCATCCAGGGTTACTATAGTTTTTCCTGATACCAGGTTATCAGCCTGTGCTACTATTTTCTCTTCCAGCGTTTCAGGAATATAATTTCTATCTGGCAGTCCAAGTTTTTTTGCCTCATCGGGAAGTATGCCCGCCCCTGTATGCCTTTCAACAATTCTTACAACAGATTCGTCTATGTTTCTTTCCCGCAAAATATCAGCCCCGGCAACGGCATGGCCAATTCCATTGGTTTTTGTTCTGCCGATATCATGAAGGAGGGAACCTGCTGCTATAAGTTTCATGTCTGCATTTGAATATTTGCCCATAGCCATGGCTAAATTATATACTGTTGTTACATGTGATATTATTCTCTCATCTGCCCCTGATTCATATAGAAGTTTCATAGATTGCTGTTCATCCGGAATGAATTTTACCATCTTTCCATGATCCATGGGAATAACATTCATTTTTCCCTCATATTTTTTTTCAAGCTCTTTTCCCATATAGAAGCGGTCCAGGAATATAGCAAGCGCTGAAACTTCGCTGTGGGGCTGGTTTGACACTGCAATATTGAAATCTGCAATATTATATGCATCTATTGGGACCTTTTCTGCCCCAACAAGGATCATCATATCCTTTCCATCAGAGGCTTTTCTTATATCCTGTATACGGTTATCAACATTTATACCGTACATTGAAAGATTTATCCTGATCCCCTTAAAATCCCTGAACTCCTTTTTCCAGTTTATCCCTGATTTAATTGAAAAATTACCACCGAAATTTTCTGTTACTTTATTTACTGTATCTTCCAGGGTCTCATCCTTTTCATCCACAAGTATGCGATCTGCACCGAATGCCCTTGACACCAGAGCCACATGGGTTGTTATTCTTTTATCCCTGAAGGGTCTGTGACCTATTCTTATTACAGTAATCATGCGCCGTTTTCCATCTCTATTCTATAACCCTTTATGATGAGCACAGATGACCTGCTGACTATTCCCTTGAGAAGTGTCTGAGAAATGCCCAGTGAATCGGCAACATCTCCAACAAAAACTCCGCCGTTGGTCATCATTCCCTTTATTTTATCCTCATACTCCTGGAGCTGTTCATCGTTCAGAGTAGTTGCGTATATAATATCTGAAAGGTCTGCCATGGACCCGATCAGGTTGATCTGAACATTTGTATAATAGGTGTGGTATGCTTTTTCTGGACCCTTATTTCCAGTAATCCACTGGCTTTCTATCATTCTTATTTTATCAAGATAATGAAGAGATTTTTTGCCTTCAACGCCATATTTTTCATCTATCTGGGGCATTGTAACCCACCCAGTAGAAAGGTCTAGGAGAAGCTTCCGTTTAACGTCGGTATCGGCAGCATGGAACATTGTAACAAGCTCTCCGACATCATTTATAACCTTAATCCTATTAACCATTCTATGCCTTATTACTCAATAAAATATAATAATTTCTAAGGGCAAAGAAAAACTTAATGTATAATCTATATATCAGTATTTGTGAAGAATTACAGCGGTCATATCATATTTGAGGATAATTTCCAGTGGAAGGACCTTGAAAAGTATTTCCCTGACATATGGGAAATTGTTGAGAGCGAATCAAAGCTCAATGCTGAAGAAAAACAGTATGATGACATACTCCTTGAACTGAACATGGAGGAAATAAGGAAAAATAAAAAACCCTTCGGGTACAGGAGAGAAAATACAAGATTCAAAATGATTTTTCCACAGGACAAAAAAGAACTGACAATATATAGGAATATAATATCCGAGGAGATAGAAGAGCTGACAGAAAAGGTTGCCCATGAAATAAGGAATAAGAAGATTAAGTATACAGTGGCATACGATCAGCTGCTATCGTCAAAATTAAAGAAGAAATAAATTAAGGTGAAATATTATAAATATGAATGCCAGAAAATAAAATAATGTTCTTGAGATCTCCCCTACGCTGCCAATTAGGTCACCATTAATTCCATCATACTGTTTCTCCATTCCTCTTTTTATTGCATATGCCATAATAAGCACTCCCGATGCTATGCCTACATTATAGAGGTTAAATAGTACTATTAGAATCATGGGTATTAAATTCAGCAAAACTGATCCTGTTCCAACCATGGATATAAACATGCTTCCGATCCCACTCCCAAAGGGCTTTGACCTGTACATGGAAATCAGGGTTGCATACTTTGATACCATCTCGCCGGATATTATCACCATGAATCCAGATAAAGGATTGAAAAATGTTAGGAGTGCAATAGCAGGGACATATACAATAAAAACCATGCCGATGCCCCCTGATCCTGTGTATCTATCCTTTATAACCCTCTGTTTGGCCTCTGTGCCCCTCACCATGAAAGAATCCCCGAAATCCATTATGGAATCAAAATGGTTGAATCCGTAGATTACTACTATAATAGAAACAGCAATGGCCGAGGCTATAAGTGGGCTGTATGGCCTTAACAGCAGGTATGGTAAGCCCGCGATTAACCCTGTAACAAGCCCGGTAATGGTAAAGAAGTACATTGTATTTTTACTGATTTCACGTTTTTCTCCTGCCGGAATCAGTGTAAAGAATGAAATTGCAGATAAAAATCCTTCAATATATTTATTCATGCATGCTTCCTTTTACGATCTGGTATTTGCCTTCCCTGAATTCTTTGTTCAACCTGATGTATTCCATTGAATTAAGGTATGCCATATTGAGGTATTTTTCACCTTCACGCTTTACCTTTCCCGGAATGCCTGCAATCATGCAGTTACCCTCAGATTCAAAATTTTCCGGTATTACTGTGCCTGCTGCAACCACTGTGCCAGATTTCAGATGTGCATTATTCAGGACTATTGCCCCCATGCCAATTAGTACCGTATCATCAACCGTGGCACCGTGAACTATTGCATTATGCCCGATGGAAACATTTTTTCCGATTTTTGTACCATACTGGAGGTTGACATGGATGGTAGCATTATCCTGAATGTTTGTATTGTCTCCTATAGTTATGCTATTCTCATCCCCACGTATAACAGCAGAATCCATTATGGTTACATTGTCGCCGATAGTTACATCGCCTATGGCAACAGCGCTGTCCGCCATGTAAACACCCCTGCCTATTTTAATCATGTAGTGTAATAATGCCTGCATACATAGACTTTATGCCAGTGGAGGATGTGCCGGTGTCTAATGCAGGCGGTTCTATGGAAATTAGAATATCCACACTGCCACAGAAAGTCACTCTGATTTTGTTGGATTTTACTATCGAATTTAAAACTGAAAAGATTTTTAAACATATAGTTAATACATTAAGGAGGATGGATGGAAAGCTATACTGTTAATGACCTTGCACCTATAGCAAGGCAGATTAGAAAAGAAATTATAAAAATGGTTTACAGTGCAAAAAGTGGCCACCCCGGAGGGTCACTTAGCATTACTGACGTGCTTACAGCACTTTACTTCAAAGAAATGAATATCAACCCAGAAAGACCAGATGACCCGGACAGGGATATACTGGTTATGAGCAAGGGACATGCTTCCCCAGCACTTTATGCAACTCTTGCCCTCAGAGGATATTTCCCAGCTGAGCTTTTAAGTGGTTTCAGATCCATAAATTCAAAACTTGAGGGACATGTTCACAGGGGCATCCCGGGTGTGGAATCTTCTACCGGGTCTCTGGGGCAGGGGCTGGGAGTTGCCATAGGGTTTGCACTTGCATCAAAACTCGATGAAAGAAGCAATAAAATCTATGCCATACTGGGAGACGGAGAAATGGAAGAGGGAAACATATGGGAATCATTGCTTGCGGCTTCTAAATATAAGCTGGACAATCTCACTGCAATACTGGACAGGAACCGCATACAGCTTGATGGATTCACTGAGGATATTATGCCCCTTGGTAACATTGCAGAGAAGGTTGCACCCTTTGGATGGGATGTTATAACCATAAATGGAAACAGCCTCAATGAGGTTGTCAATGCCCTGGAGGAGGCCAGGAAACCAAGGGAAAAGCCCCTGTTCATAGTTGCAAATACAGTAAAGGGAAAGGGGGTCAGCTATATGGAAAACAATCCGAAATACCATGGTTCCCCTCCTGCCAATGAGGAGGAATACCGCCAGGCACTGAAGGAAATTGAGGAGATGCAATAATGCAAAAAATAGAAAAAATGGAAAGCCTGAGAGAGGCTTATGGAAATGAACTAGCTGCCCTTGGAGAGAAAAACAGGGACATAGTTGTCCTGGATGCAGATTTATCATCATCCACAAAAACAGGTGTATTCGGCAAAAAGTTTCCGGACAGATTCTACAACATGGGAATATCCGAACAGTCAATGGTTTCAACAGCCGCTGGCCTATCCCTATCGGGAAAAACCGTATTTGCATCCACATTTGCCGTTTTTCTTTCAAATACGTACAATGTGATAAGGCAATCAGTATGTTACAATGAAGCACCTGTAAACTTCGTGGTCACCCATTCTGGAATTACAGTCGGGGAAGATGGGCCCACCCATCAGATTCTTGAGGATGTTGGTATAATGTCCGGTCTTCCCAATATGAAGGTTATAGTTCCTGTAGATTCAGTTGAGACTACCAGTGTTACTGATTATCTTTCTGTAAAAAAACCATCACCATACTATGTCAGGCTTACAAGGGAGAAATTCCCTGTGCTGAACGAGAGTAATTATGAATTCCATGAGGGAAAATCAGTTACTTTCAGGGATGGGTCTGATATTACCATCATGGCATATGGCATAATGGTTTCCTTTGCACTTAAAGCCGCAGAGATACTAAGGGGAAAGGGCATAGACACCAGGGTTGTTAACATGTCGTCCATCAAACCCCTGGATCGTACAGCCATTGTAAAGGCCGCAAGGGAAACAGGCAAGATTGTAACCGCAGAGGAGCATTCCATATACAACGGGCTCGGGTCAAGGGTTGCAGAGGTTACAGGCGAGGAATATCCTGTACCCATACTCAGGATAGGAATGCCTGACATATTCGGAAAAAGTGGAAAGGGAATGGAGCTATTTGATTATTTTCATATAGGCGTAAATGATATAGTAGAGAAAACAGATAAATTCTTCAAGAGGGATTACATATGAAAATATTTATAGATACAGCAAATATTGATGAGATTAGGGAAGCAAATGATTTTGGGCTCATAGATGGAGTGACAACAAACCCATCTCTGATGATGAAGGCTGCCAAGGGTGGAAAAAGCTTCAAAGAGATAGCTACGGAAATACTGAGAACTGTGAATGGCCCTGTGAGCCTTGAGGTTGTTGCAGAGGATGCAGAAAAGATGGTGGAACAGGCACTGAAGCTGCATGCCCTTGGAAGCAACGCTGTTATAAAAATACCCATGACCCTTCAGGGATTGAAGGCAATGAAGGTTTTGAGGGAAAAAGAAATAAAGGTTAATACGACCCTCATATTCAATGCTATACAGGCACTTCTTGCAGCAAGAAATGGAGCAGCATTTGTTTCTCCATTTGTAGGAAGGCTGGATGACATAGGTGAGGATGGCATGGCCATAATAGACCAGATTAAAACTGAATTTACAAATTATGGATATAAAACAGAGGTTCTTGTTGCCTCAATCAGAAATCCTGTGCATGTCCTCAGATCTGCCCTTATGGGAGCTGATGCCGTAACTATTCCCTATGATGTTATAAAGAAGCTGGCAATGCATCCAAAAACAGATGAGGGGCTGAGCAGATTTCTGGAAGACTGGAAGAAAGTTTCCCCGGATGGGTCCCTGCCATTATAATTTTATATATTTTAAAAATTTACGATACTTTTTCATGGACCAGGTATTTTCTTGATATGCCGGAATAGATCAAACCAACCATTACCCAGGCAATAAAGCTTATGGATGCTATAACGACAATTCTATCAATGCTTATGAAGCTGCCATAGAAAACAAATGCAAGTATAACAATGGAAATGGCCGGAATGATTACATCCATTACTGTATTGAGTTTCAGTTTCATTTTCCGTACTATGCCTGCTAATGATGCGTTTGCAAACATATGCACCAGAAGGGCGCTGAGTGTTGCGGCTATGCCGGTATAAAGGAATGCATTGAAGCCACCCAGGGAAACAACTGATATGGCTCCTATGGCGAATGCAATTATTACCATGATGCCGGCAGCCACATGGGGCGTCCTCCTGCTGGAGTGTATGCTGGACAGTATTCCGGGCAGCACATTATCCCTGCTCATGGAAAAGACAACCCTGTATAGGGAATTTGTGAAAACAACGGCGTCTGTAAAGAGACTGT
This sequence comes from Thermoplasmata archaeon, assembly GCA_021806295.1. Taxonomy (GTDB): domain Archaea; phylum Thermoplasmatota; class Thermoplasmata; order Thermoplasmatales; family Thermoplasmataceae; genus Ferroplasma. The sequence goes on along the minus strand of JAJZXS010000015.1, from coordinate 9,136 downwards.
TCACAAACAGTACAGTGATGACTATTGCGCCGATTATTCCAAGATAACTTTTGGTGAGTATTATCCCAGGTACCAGTTCCTTTGAATATTCCAGCATCTTGGTTGGCCCCCACCCAACGGTGAATGCGTATGATGCAAGAATAAAAAACAGCCCAAGAACTACAACAGAAATCAGAACGCCGTGGCCGATCACCCTATTGGCATTCTGTGCCTCCTCGCCCAGTGGGGTTGCGGTCCCGAATCCCGAGAATGCAGTGTACATGAAAAGTACGCCGAGCATCACTCCTGTGAAGCCATTTATAGCATATACAGGGTAAATACCGATACGGTGTTTATTGAAGGCCTGGCTGTAATTATAATTATGCTTATTGCGGCAATTATTATAACCTCGATAGTGGCCATTACCATTGCATACCTGACCGAATTCTTCACGCCGGAAAAGGATACAAAATAGCCGAATGCAAGGATAAGGACTAACAGCAGAACCCACGAATAGAAGGGAATAGATATTCCGAATATTTCTTGGAGCAGTGCCGGAAGAAATATGGCAACACTGAGCCCTATGAATGCCAGCGACATTATCTGGTACATGATATACATCCATCCTGTGAATATTCCTGCAAATCTGCCGAGGCCCCCCTGCTGTATGCGTAATAACCGCCTGCGCCTGCAACATGTCTTGAAATCCTGTTAATTATAAATGCATTGATGAGCACTATCACAAATGCAACAACTGCTGAGAGTGGCAGGGAACCAAGGGCAAATGCTGCTGACCCCGTTAGTGTTGCAACTGCAGCACCGGCAGGTGCAGATCCGGCCACACCCTGAAAAATAACATTATAAAGGCTCAATGAATCTTTTTTAAGGCCTGTCTTCATGATACATTATAGCAATCGATTATTTACATTTATTCAGAGAACCGATGATAATAGCATGACTTTTCTGGAAATAATATGTTATTATTGTATATTTACCGAATTATATAAAAATTATCGTAAAAAATTAATATAATCTGGTGGTTTCAAGATTTTTCATTGAAATAGCCTCAACGCCGAACTTTGTATGTATCAGTCTTGCAAAATCATAGCACTTATTGCCATCGCCGTGGTTAATAAGTATCCTCTGTGGTTTTGGCTGCATCCCACCAACGAAGTTCAACAGTTCCCTTTTCGTTGAATGCCCTGAAAATCCCTCGGCATTTTCAACTGCCATGTTGATTTCAAATTTTGTGGATTTACCGGCCTCCGAGAGGGTTATGCTTGTTGCACCTGATTGTATTCTCCTACCCAGTGTACCATCTGCCTGGTAACCCACGAATGCAAGAGTATTCTTGCTATCTGAGGAGAGAGTTTTGAAGTATTCAAGAACCGGGCCTCCGTTCATCATCCCTGCCGTGGCAAGTATTACTTTACTTTCAGGGGAATCACATATATCTATCCTCTGATTTCTTGTTTCAACGCTGGTGAATATGGGGCTCAAGAACGGATTGGCACGCTTTATCATGATCTGATCCCTTAAATCCCTGTTCAGAAATTCTGGATATGCTGCATGTATTGCGGTAGCCTCCATGATCATCCCGTCAAGGTAAACCTTCGTGTTTTCCGGAATCATCCTGTTCCTGTAGGCATCCTCAAGAACAAGCATGACCTCCTGGCTTCTGCCAACAGCGAATACCGGGACGAGTACCGAACCTCCCCGGTCAAATGTCCTGTTCACAACATCTATAAGGGTATTTGTTGCCTCATTCCTGGTGTATGAATAATCATCCCTTCCGGCATATGTGGATTCCAGCATAAGTGTTTCTACCCTGGGAAAGCGGTTTACAGCCGGATTGAACAGCCACGTTTTTTCATATTTCTGATCACCACTGAGTACAACATTGTATAAACCCTCACCTATATGGAGATGCACTGCAGCTGAACCAAGTATATGCCCGGCATTGTAAAATGTGAGCCTGATATCCGGTGTAATATCTGCGGTCTCATTGTATTTCAATGCTATTGTATGCTTGAGCTCGTCCCTTACGTGCTTTGACTCGTATGAAAGCTTGTGGTTCTCACTGTGTGACACCTTCAGATAATCATTCTGAAGTAATGCCGCTAGATCCCTTGTGGGTGCGGTGGAGTATACAGGGCCACTGTAACCGTATTTGAAAAGCAGTGGTAGCAGACCTGAATGGTCAAGATGCGCGTGTGTAAGCACAACTGCGTCCAGAGAGGTAAATGGCTGAATTTCAGGTGCATACAGATATGGGGCTTCCTCCCAGGGGTGTTCCGGATCATTTATATTTATCATGCCACAGTCAACAAGAACCTTTGAATTGTTTGTTGATATCAAAGTTGCACTTCTACCTACCTCCCTGTGCCCGCCCAGTGCCGTTATCCGGATCCATGTTTCGCCGGGCATAAGGGGAGTCGTGAGTTTTATACCGAGATTATGGAGAAACTCCTTTCTTTCCTTTTTTACATCACGCAGGTACTCCCTCACCTCCTTAACTGTCCTTGAGTACATGGGAGGTGCCCTCACAATCCTGGGAGACCAGTTTGTTTCGGACTTTATGGCCTTTATGATTTCCGGGGTAGCAACGGTAGGTTCATCAACCTCTATTACGGCCTCACCTGTGTCAGGTTCAAAATATATATCCTGGAGCCCTGCATCTGCAGGTATGATCTCCCTTATCTTCCCATCTGCATCCTTCTCCTCTGACATTATGCTGGGATCTGGCCTGATAGCTATCCTTCTCCTCAATTCCTGGGCTATCTGCCTGGCCAGATCATCCCGGTCTGAGAATAAATTCTGGTCCTTGGTATACACCACTATGGTTGATCCCTCGTAATCTATCTCCGTTATCTTGTTGTCTGGATAAAGCCTGTCAAAAATAGACCGGGCTTCGCTTAAATAATCTCGAAAAGACATATTATAACACCTTGAACATAAAAAAATAAATTTATAAAGTTAATTTTAATTTTTTAATCCTGGACAGTATATCGTCCTCGGAAAGGTAGTTGAATCCCTTCTCCGGGTCAATTACACCGATCTGCAGCATATTTCCTGATGCTGAGTCTCTCTGCTTTGCAACGCTTATCGCTTTTACAGCCAGATTTATGGCATCATCGAGTTTCATATTTGGCTGGTATTCCGCCTCCAGCACACCGTAAACAAATGGAGATCCTGATCCTGTGCTGGCATATTCATCCTCTACAGAACCACCTGCTGCATCTATGGAGAATATATGGGGCTTTTTGTCATATCCGCCAACCAGCAACTGGACCATGTATGGATAGTACTTTGACTGGTTAAGCATATTGGATAGAAGCGTTGCAGCTGCCTCTATAGGCATGTTTATCTTTCTCTGCACCCTGTAAAGCTCCATTTCTGCCCTCATATACCTTACCAGTGTCTGGGCATCTCCCACAAGGCCGGCTATTGTCATTCCGGCATATGTGTCTATTTTATAGAGTTTCTGAGCATTTTTATTTGAAATGAAATTGCCCATGGTTGCCCTGCTGTCGGTTCCCATAATAACGTAATTGCCTGCTGTGATACCAAGTGTTGTCGTTCCAGTTTTTAATACTTCCATATAATCCCTCTAAACAATTATTATTTCTTAATAACAAATAATATATTTAAATTTTCTACATTACCTAATTAACCTTATGTTTATATATTTTGTTATTTAATCATGGGATAAAAATAATGTAACCGGCAATTATATTCTCAGGATTTTGCCGGTTTATCTGATTCCAGTATACTGGATATGTGCTTCAGTATTTCCCTTTCCAGTATTGTCCCGACAAACTTTCCATTCTTGTCCACTACAGCAACGATTGGGGGGTCAGATTCCCTGAATATGCTTATAAGGTGTGTGGCAGGGGAGTCACAACGCACTTTAATTGCAGGAATGATTTTTCCCTCATAAACTGAAAGCGTTCTCAGCTGGTTATGTCCCAGGGTAACCATATCGCTTAACATCAATTCCCCCAGCACCCTAGACTTTGAATCTGTCACTATAACAGCACGTGCGTTGAGATCTGTGCACATTTTAAACGCAAGGCTAATAGGATTTCTGCTATTCACGGAAACAGACTGAAAAGAATTTGCAATATCACATGCTTTCAGATTCTTGAATTCTGCATTGACCATCTCCCAGACGTACTTTGATTTCTGGGTTTGGACCAGCGGTGCCCTTATATTGAACATAAGTGGGATTACAAGGGTAAGCAGGGTGATTGCTATCATAATTACAGAGTAATCATACCTCCCAACCAGTGTAAGTCCCAGGGCAACTACAAGCAAAGCAGCATCAACACCACCATTTACAGATGTGCCCAGAGCGTTTTTTATTGGGTCAACATGAATAAACCTGGACGATACCAGGCCCGCAATGGGCTTGAATGCCAGCGCTATGATAAAAATCGCTATGCCGATCTCCAGAAGTGCTAGATTTATCCTGACAAAATAAAGACCCAATCCTATGAAAAACAGCGGTTCGAAGAATCCATATGTCAGTGTAGATACTTTTTCGGCTACCATTGGCCGCTCCCCTATGAAATCACGGAGCATAATTCCTATAAACAGGGCTATTATGGCAGAGTTGAAGCCGTATAACTGACCCACAAATCCCAGCAGTAATACAAATCCAACTATAACAGCTATTACTGTTTCATGCGCCCTGGAACTGAAATCTATTTTGGCAAGCAGTCTGGTCAGAGCATACCTGGAGAATAGTATTATGCCGACAAGTGAGATTATAAGTTCAGCCGATATTTTCAGTACCATATATAGTGTAATTGCCTTGCCATGCAGGTCGCTGAGGAAAGAAAAAAGTATTACAGCTGATATTTCAATGGTTACAACCTGCTGGAAAATTTTATTTCCTTCCTCGGTATTGTTTAGTCCTGTATCACTGAGAAGCCTTGTGAGGGGACCTGCACTGCTCATTCCTGTAACAATTCCAGCAACAAGTGCTACTATAAAATTGTGGAAGATATAATAAACAACAAATGATATCAGTGCGAATGGTAGTATAAATTCCATTACACCCATTATAATATTTGATGGCTTCAATAATTTCTTTGTTTCAATGCCCTTGAACTCAAGGGCACCCCCAGTGAACAGGAGGAAGTTTATGCCAAGTGATATAAAAAGGGTTATATTAGGAAGTATTTTTATGAGACCTAACACCCCTGGGCCAATAATTATCCCAAGAACTATTGCAGCCACGTAAGGTACAAGTTTAAATTTTTCAAATATTTCCTCTCCGAGCTTTGCAAGAAGCAGGAGCACACCTAAAAATAGGAGCGCCAGTAGAGAGTCAGATATTCCATACATTATGTTATAATACGTGGTATATATATAATATTTTTGTCAAAAATTCATTATTTTTGGTTATTTATCTAATATAATCAAGAATTTTGCATGATTTACATCATGAAATCAAATCCCGGCTTCCGGATTCGAACCAGAGACCTATGGATAACTGCGTTTTCTGGCAGTAGTTCACTCTACAGTCCATCGCTCTACCAACTGAGCTAAGCCGGGTAACACATAATTCTTACAACGGATATAAATTTTAACATTTTTGCCGTAATATTAATATGGAGTATATATTTGTCTGTGCATGAAAATACTGGATGGATATCAGGAAAAAAATTTACATTTTAAATGGTCGCCAGAAAACAAACCGGTAATGGATATAGAACCGGGGGAAACAATTACTATCAGGATTCCGGACTCCTCAACAATGCAGATAAAAAGGAATTTCACAGCATCGGATATGAGAAATATAGACAATTCCAGGGTTGATGCAGCAGTAGGGCCAGTTTATGTCCACGGTGCAAAGCCAGGAGATGTGCTGAAGGTTAAAATTGAAAAAATTGAGACAGGAAACTGGGGGTGGAGTGCCATAATAGACAACTTTGGTGTACTGAGCAACAGGTTTCAGGAAAAACTTGTAATATGGGGCATTGATAAAAACGAAGCAGAAACAGAGGACCAGGAATTTCTTAGAGGTGTGAAAATCCCCATTGAGCCATTTCTCGGCATAACCGGCACAGCCCCCGCAGAGGGTTCCTATGGGATGATACCACCTCAAAACTTCGGTGGAAACATGGATAATAGATTTTTGAAGGAGGGTTCTGTTCTCTATCTGCCTGTGAATGTAGATGGCGCACTGGTTTCATTTGCCGATCCACACGCTGCCCAGGGTGATGGGGAAGTCTGCGGAACCGCAATAGAAACCTCATGTGAAGCTACGGTAAACATTGATTTAATACATGATATGCATATAAGTTATCCCAGGCTGGAATCATTTGAATCTGTAAAATCCAGTTATATGGTTTCAATGGGCATAGGAAAAAGCATGGAAGATGCAGCCAGGGATGCATTAAAGGAAATGATTGCCATTCTTAATGGGCATGGATTTACAGCTGAAGAGGGATATATACTGTGTAGCGTTGCAGGAAAACTGCGAATTTCAGAAATGGTAGATATGCCGAATTTTGTAGTGTCCATGGCCCTGGATAAGGATCTTATAAGCAGATAGATAACAAACTATTATAATCAACTTTATTATCATTATCCATGCAATTCTCCGAAGTCAGTAAAAAATTCATGGAAATGGAAACCACCACAAAGAGGCTTGAACTTACCTCCATCCTGGGTTCACTCCTGGATGGTGCAGGTGATGACCTGAAAGAGCTGGTTTATTTAATACAGGGAAAACTTGCACCTGATTATGAGGGCATAGAATTTGGCATTTCTGGTAAATTAATAGTAAAATCATTGGCTAACGCCTCAGGGCAGACTGAGGAGGAAGTTAATAAACTCTTTTCTAAAAATGGAGACCTCGGCACCACTGCGGCAGAGTTGAGGGAAAATATCAGACAGGCACCGCTGGTAAGTGAAGATCTTACACTGCATTATGTTTACACAAAATTGCTTGACCTTGCAAACTCATCAGGCCCCGGAAGTGTGAAGGGAAAGATGGATATATATTCTGACTTGTTTATGAACTCCAAACCTGACGATATAAAATATATCACAAGGATAATAATGGGAAAACTCAGACTCGGCGTTGCAGATTCAACTATTCTTGATTCGCTTGTCAGTGCATTTTCAGAAAAAAAGTATGCAGAAATTATAGATACAGCGTATAATTTTCATCCTGATATAGGGCTTATAGCAACATTGCTTGAGAAGAGAGATATAAAAACCATAGAAAATATAGGGCCCGAACCACTTGTCCCCTTCAAGGTAATGCTGGCTGAACGTTTAAAATCAATAGATGATATAAGGGAGAAAATGAACCATATGGTCGCTTATGAATACAAATATGATGGCCTGAGAACAGAACTGCATAAAAAAGGGGATAAAATCAAAATATTTTCCAGGGGCCTTGAGGAAACCACAGATAATTTCCCTGATATCGTTTCAAATTTCAAAAAGAATTATAATTTTGATTCTATAATTATCGATGGCGAATCCGTACCTTATAATCCTGAAACAGGAGAACTATTTCCATTTCAGATGGTCTCAAAACGCCGCGGCAGAAAATATGGACTGGATGAAAAATCCCTGGAAATCCCGCTTGTCATGTTTATCTTCGATATACTTGAACTTAACGGAAAATCACTGGTGAATACTCCATACCAGGAGAGAAGAAAAATACTGGAAGAAAATTTTAAGGATAATGAATATTTCAGATTGGCCACAAGGTTGGTCTCTGATGACAGTGAAGAAATAAACAAATTTTTCGAAAAAAGTATTGAAGATGGATGCGAGGGTGTTGTGGCAAAAAACACATCCAGCGAATCTGTTTACCGTGCCGGTGCAAGGGGCTGGCTGTGGATCAAATTCAAAAGGGATTATCAGAAGGAGCTTGCAGATTCCATGGATCTTGTTGTAATAGGCGCCTTCAATGGCCATGGAAGAAGGGCTGGTGCTTATGGAGCACTCCTCATGGCCTCCTATAACGAGGAAACACAGGAATATGAATCATTCACCAAACTGGGAACAGGATTCTCTGACGAGGTTCTTTTTTCCCTACCAAAGATGTTTTCGGAACTAAAGGAGGATCACAAACCTGCCATGGTTAACTCAAAAATGATTCCGGATGTATGGTTCTATCCGCAAATAGTAATGGAAATACAGGGGGCTGAAATTACTGTTAGCCCGATACATACATGTGCATACAGCAAAATTGAAAAAGACTCTGGACTTGCCCTAAGATTTCCGAGATTAGTTAAAATCCGTGATGATAAAAAAGCTGAGGATGCCACAACCACAAATGAAATTATAGAATTATATAAAATGCAGAAAAAAACTAAATAAAAATAATGAAGAGATTTTACTCTTCGTTGTCGTCATTTCTGTTATAATTGCTTCTTCTGTTATTGTTTCCATATCCACGGTTCCCGTTTCCACGTTCGCCATTTCCACGGTTTCCGCCATATCTATTGTTATAATTATTGTACTGGTATTCGTATTCCTTTTCACTCATATCCAGTTCTTCGTTGGGCTCTATTTCCTCTTCGGACTCTGCCATTGATCCGTATTTTCCAACGTTCAATCTCATATGTCCCCTAAGAAGTGAAATGTAACCGTTATCGATTTTGAGTGTTTCTCCGTCTCTTATATCCTTTGTCTGGTCATCCCAGAGTGTAAGGGTAATTTTACCGGTATCATCAGCTACAATAACCTCGCTGACTGATTTGTCTTCTCCAAATCTGGTTTTTATCTCTTTTGGCTCTCCTAGTACTACTACCTTTCCAACGACGTTGACACGTCTTGAGGAAGGTGTTAAATCCTTAATTTTGGTTATTTCGTCCATATTATTACTTCCTTTAATCCTTTCGGACTCATAATAATATTTAAGGTGTATTTAAACATACGCATTGGTTTTGCCAATGCATCTAATTTAGAAGAAAGTTTAGATTTTCCTGCCAGGCATGCCAATAGCATGGGAATATAGTTAAGGTGATTGAAATTACGACTGAAGTCCAAAAGTTTCATGCACATTCTGCAAGGCATTACTGCGCAACGGCTCTATTGCGGGCTGGCGTGGATATCAGGAGGGTTCAAACCTATCTAGGGCACCGTTCCTTAAAGTCTACCCAGAGGTACACGCATTTATCTA
>JAJZXS010000017.1 GCA_021806295.1 Thermoplasmata archaeon | reverse complement strand
AAGGAAATGGTGTACGCAGGCTACAGGGGAAACAGCAAAATAAAGATGAATAGCAGGGGAGGATGGTACGACTTAAAATAAATTATAAATTTTTTTCAATGACCCTGAAGGCATTGTTATAGAGCACATCATCTGCATGGCTGCCCAGTGCATCATGTAGATTTTCAACTGCATTAACATCAGAGAAATTGTCAGGTGGCACAGGGATTCCCAGAAAATCAGTGCCCAGGCTCACATACCTCCATCCGAAATTATCGCCGAGGTAATTTATGCTCTTCATGATTCCATCAAAATCAGGAGTGGCCAACGAATCCCTTATGCCGGTTATCCCCATGACACCATCAGTTTCCACAATTGCCTTTATGGATTCATCATCTATATTCCTTGGATGGTTTTTCAGTTCCCTGAAATTGGTATGGGAATCAAGTACGGGTTTCTCTGTTACCTCACACGTTTCAAGTATGGTCTGCTTTCCTGCATGGGCTAAATCAATTATTATCCCGCTGGAGTTGCATATTTCCACAAGCTGCTCTCCATATCCGGTCAATCCGTAATCCTTTCTTGAGTAGCATGACGATGCAAACTTTGTATCATAATTCCATGTCAATCCCATGTTTCTCAATCCCAGCGATTTGAACAGAAGAACGTCCTCCGGGGTGTTGAGTATGTCGGTTCCTTCCATGGAAATCAGGAAATTCAGGATGTTTCCAGGTTTTGCTGAATCCATTATATTTATTCCGAATTTTTCAGCAATCATTCTGTAGTAGCCGAACTGCTGGTATGCCAGTGTTAAATTTGGAATGGATTTTCCGAACTCATCGCCGGACCTCATATTGACATGCGGAAAAACCACTGAAAAGATTATGCTGCCTGGAAATTTTTTCAGCATATCCACCGATGACTGGTCATTGCCATGTACAACGTCTTTATACATTGAGGAATAGGCTATGTCTTCGTGCAGGTCTATAAATTTCATAGAGCTTTAATCTACAAATACTAATAAATTTATTCCTTGTTTATTTCGTGGTATAGATGGTTTGCCATGCCATTTATTATTTCATATGCTATTTTCTGGGCATCCTCTGATCCAGGTACAGTGAATATGATCTTTTTTCTGTAAATGAACAGTGACGCATCTGATATATATGGAAATATCCCGCCTGATTTTTCCCTGAAAAGCTCCCCGAATCCGGGAACCTCCCTGTCGGCAATCTTCCTGATTGCCATGGATGTCTGGTCAAGCCTTGATATGCCAGTTCCACCTATGTAAATGAACACATCTGTACCGCCATAGTTCATGAAAAGGTCAGAGAGGATCATGACCTCATCGTCCTTTACCAATCCACGCGACGCCTTATTTTCAAGGAGTTCCTCCATTATGGTGCCCGACCTGTCGTTTTCCATGGTCCTGCTGGTTGATACCGTTACTATCCTGTACCTTAAGCTGTATTTTTTATCCTCATGATGTATAGGAATCACCTTTCTTCTTGTACAGCACAGAGATATTTCCTATGGATGTATGGGGGTAATTTCCGGTTTCATCCTTCTCCAGGTATTTCACCATGTCCCAGATGGTCAGAAGGGCAGTCTGGACACCGTTGATAGCCTCCATCTCAACACCTGTTCTGTATATGGCCTTAACCCTGCATGTAACATCTATCCTGGACTCCTTTATGTCGAAATTGAAATCTATGGACATTACCGGTACAGGATGGCAGTATGGTATCATTGAGGATGTATTCTTCACGGCCATTGTTCCGGCTATTTTTGCTGTTTCAATTGTATCCCCCTTTTTAACCCTGTTTTCCTTTATGAGTTTCACTGTCTCCTTTTCCAGTATAATGGTGCCGGTCGCCATGGCCTCCCGGCTTACAGTATTTTTATCTGTAATATCTATCATAAGATATTATGTTATTTACATACTAAAAAGTTTTTAGAAATATATGAGAGAAATAAAATAAAGTTAGAATAATAAAATATAAACATAAGGTTTGTGCCTAGCGCCTTACGCTTTCAACCCTGTGGTGGATACCATCAGAAAACTTCCTGAAGTTCCTGAGGTCCCTGGAAAGTTCCACCGTGTTGGGCTTCAGATAGAGATCTATGTACTCCACAATGTCCATCTCATTGTCGCTAGCCTCACCTGCTATTTTTGCAATCAGGAACGGCATTATGGTTTTAGCATCCCAGATGGAGAGATCGTACTTTCTGAAAACATCAAAGATTTCCTCTGAGACTTCGTCCATTCTGTTCATGGACTCCCTGGTTATAACGTCACCCGGGTAGGAAAATTTGCTTTCCATAAGCAGTCCCTTTTCATTCTTTTCTGTTTCTTTTATTTCCTTAACCTCTGCCATTTTCATCACCTCTTTCAAGGCATATAGGTTATTATAAACTACTATAAAAACTTATCGATAATGTAGCCATACTATAAGGTTATTTGCCATATTTAAAATGATATTTGATTAATTATATTATTTAGTTTTTGAGTATGTATATCATTTATTACTGGCTTCACTGGAATATCACGTAATATAAAACATTAATTCAAACCAATGTATGCCTGTATTAGCACATTGAATAAATGCCAATTTATATTTCCTGTTAAAATAGTCACTAA
>JAJZXS010000026.1 GCA_021806295.1 Thermoplasmata archaeon | reverse complement strand
ATTCAATGCTTCTATTCCTTCCATGTTTCTATAATGCAATACATATTTATATATCAGAAAGTTATATAAAATATACCAGGTGAATTCAAATTGACCTACCTAGAGTTAAAGGAAATCGGGACAGGACAGGAATACGCCAGAAAATACTCAGAAATAATGAGACAGTGGACAGTGCCGGTGGTAATAGCAATTGGAAAATATAATGGCGCAGGTTTCAACAGGATAAAAAATGAGGTAAAGGGAATAAATAACACCAGCCTATCGGCTACATTATCGATTCTGGAAAAATACGGATTGCTGGAAAGGGTCATCATACCGGCAAAGCCTGTAAGGGTTAACTATTCATTTACTGAGAAAGGCAGGGAATTCTACAGCGTTTGTGTAAACCTTGCTTCTTTCATCGAAGATCTGCCTGATAAGCAATACAGTTGAAAAATAATCTAAAATTTTGACAGGAAATTTCTTAATTTTATAGGCTATATGAATATTTATTATACTGATGCCTAACCCAGGAAGTAGAAAACAAGACTCTTGCCAGAACGATGCTTTTCAGCAATCACCCTCCAATTTTCGATAATGCTGTGAAAAATAAATGCAAAAAATATTATATATTTATGAGTTCCTTATTTATGGTTCAATTTATGGGCAGGAAAAGATATGCACTGATACTGGGTGCAACATTTGTATTTGTATTCATATTTACCTTTCTTATATTATCGCTTCCATCCCATGAAAGAAATTTTTTCAGTCTGGCTCTAGTTCCACTGGTGCTAACTGCACTTGCTACTGGGGCAGTATATTCAGCCACGAGAAAAGTAGTTAAGGATACGCATAGGGCAATAAAATACACGGCCATAGTGTTTATTTTCGCCCTTATAATGTTTGAATCCATAATGGCCCTCATTACCATACACAGCATCGCATCAATTGCACTGCTGGCTCCCATAGACCTTGTATTGCTTTCACTGCCGCTTTACCTTACTTTCAGGCGCCCCGGAGGGATCAGGGATGGGGACGAATACAGCAAAGAACTTTCAGAGAGGCTAGCATCGCTTACAGGCAACAGCAATCATAAAGTATACATCAGGAACGTAGCAGGTCCGGCTCTGGGCACAGCCACAGATGGCAGTGACTGGAGCATACTAATATTCAGCACCGCCTTGTCAAGGCTGAATGATGAAGAAATTGAAATGTTAATGCTGGAAAAATATTATAACAAAGAACTGGGGCGTTCAGGGAGTATGCTTTATACCATATTCGGGGCTTTAGTTGTGCTTGCAGACCTGATACTGGCTACCTATATACTGGGAATGAACCTGCCGCCTGCAGATGAGGCATATATCATACCTTCACAGATAGTTATATTCATAGCAATATTCAGCCTCCCATTTATCATTATGAGAAAATCCATTTCCACTTACAGGGATATTGACAGAAAAATACTATCAGTAAATGGAAACAGGATGGCCCTGATTTCCCTTATTGAGAAGGAAAATGATCATGAACCTTTGGGTACAATGACACAGTACCAGTATAACAGATTCAAGGACAGGCAGAAGAAAAATACCCAGAGGCGCATCAGGAATATAGAATGAATTCAATCCACTGCAGGCTTTTCTGTACTAGCGAGTTTTAAGAGAACTTCCCTTTCAGTGATTGTTCCGGTGCATTTTCCTGAGCTATCTACTATGGAAAGTATATTTACATTGTTCTCTTTCAATATTCTCACAGCGTCGGTAACCTCGTCGTTGACGTTTATATTGACCACCTTCTCCAGATGGAGCTGGTTGACTTTTCCACGTGCTATGGCATCCTTTGGAAGAAGCAGTATATCTATTACGTAAAGGGTTCCAACAGGCTTCATATTTTCATCCACAACTATGGCATATGGTATATTTTTCGAAAGAAGTTTCTCCAGTGCAGATTGCAGTGTATCATTTATGCCAACAATGACGTCCAGCCCGGGTATCCTTGCATCCATGACCTTAACATTCATAAGGTTCTCAGCCAGTATCCTGCCCTCCTTGCTTAGGTCAAGAGTATCATCAGAGGTTTTTGTAACTATGGCTTTTACCTCTGAGAGAACAAATCCCACCACAATCCATACAAGGAATAATGATGTATACCATGAAACTGTTGAATATGCTGAGTATATCAGTACGATGGAGCTAATTATTGCTCCAACAAGTGCAAGTATGACCTCCCTGAAATCGCCTAAATATGAAAATACGCTTGCCTTTGCACGGGACATCAGCCTTCTTCCTCTTCTCATACCTACACGGATAAGTGAAAAATTGGCACTTACATGTATGAATAAACCACCTAATGCAGATATTGTACCCAGGAATATGAATGCAGTTTCAGCTGTAATATAATGAAGTATGAACAGGGGAAGGGCAATCATTATTGCACTGACAAATCCTGTGGCTATTAATGGATTGTCCTTAACCTTTCTGGCAAATATTGACGGGAATGACCTGTCATGGCCCATTCTGAAAAATGTCCTAGATGCTGCGGACCCGAATGATAGAATAGCCAGTATTGAATCGTTTATGGTTGCTATTGCAACAGCAAAGTAAAGATATATCCCATATTTCCCGAAATCGTTCAGAATTATCCCTATAACTGGAAGCTTGTCGCTTACAGGTATGATTATGTGGTTCTGCAGTATAAGATTGGCAAAGGCATATATCATGAGTGTGGCCAGTGTTCCTCCGATAAGGATCACAGAAATTACACTCCTGCCAACAACCTTCTTAGGATTGGTGATCTCCCCGGAAACCGGCGCTATTGACCCGTATCCTGTGGGAATTCCCATGGCAAATAATATGCCAAGGGCGAAATCCCCGCCTGAAATATGGTAAACGGCTGGATTCGGTATGTATGCGGCTCCCCTGGTCATGACAAATGAGAAAAATACTATAGTCACCATCAGTGCTATTTCAATGGCAACTGCATACAATGCATATTTTGATGATAGCTTGATGCCCACCAGCAGGAAGGTAACAGATGGGACCATGATAAGTAGAAATGCATAGTATTCAGAAATTCCGAGAACTGTAATAATAATAAAGATAGCACCTGTAAGGTATGCAAGTGCATATAATATGGAATAGAATATATACATCCAGCCAGTATCAAATCCAATTCTGGCAGAAAGGGCCTGGAAAGCATATGTATAATATCCTCCTGATGAGGAGAACCGTTTCGAAAGCTGTGTAACCGATAATCCATTTACCAGTACCAGAAGCATGCCTATTACCATTACAATTGGTGCGTCATAACCTGCAATTGTTATGGCATATGCTGCATAGGTAAGAATGCTGAGCAGTGGTGACATGCCCCCGAAGGAAAGGAAAAATACGTCCTTAAATGTTAGATGTCTTGTAAATTCACCACGGGTGGCGGACGTTTCTGTCATTCATCCTCTAATATATCAATGTTATAAAAGCTTGTCTTTCAATGATATGAATCTAAAATTAAAATAAAATATTCATAATTTTAATATATCGGCTAACTGCCCTTTCAGGAATTCATTATCTGTAATATCGGATATGTATCCTATGAACCCGTTTATGATTAGGTCCTTTGACTCTTCTTCAGAAAGGCCCCTAGACCTCAGGTAAAATATCTGCTCCGGGTCAAGGCTGGATATTGCCGATGAATGCTTTGATTTTGTATCGTTGTTCTTTATGAGCAGTGCCGGCTTGGAATTGCCCTTGCCGTTCTCCGACATAAGAAGTATTGCTGAACCGTAGAATCCTGTTGATTTTATTCCCTCTGGCTCTATATCTATATTGCCACGGTGCATTGTGGAGCTTCTGTCCAGAACAACGCCCTTTATATTTATGTCGCAATTGGAGTATTTTCCGTACTGCAGGCTGGAATCCCAGATATCCATTTCCTGGTCTGCCCTGGAGATATTTACCCCATAGGATTTCATGGTGGTGCCGGCATGCATTTCACTTTCGTGGTTGTAAAGCACCCTGCTGCCTCCTGTATTTACATCTATTATCCTGATTTCAGAGTTATCATATAGCACCGGCCTGAGATATGTGAGGTTAACAGTATCCTCTCCCTCAGCCTGTATGTAATTATATTCCACATGCGAACCTTCCAGGCAGAATATGTAAATATTCCTACCATGTACTCCGTTGCCCTCTCCGTGCTTTCTATAGATATCAGTAATTTCCACCGAGGAATTTTTCCCGACAACAATAACATTCTTGAATGTGAATGAAGAATTCGAATCCTGTATTGACTGGATTTTCAGATCAGTTTTTGTACTGTCCGGAACACTGACAAAGTAGCCGTTTTCGTAGGAAAAGTTGATCAGATTTTCCTTATTGTATTTGCCGAATAGCTTATCAGCGTAGTCCCTGAATAGATCAGGCTTTTCTGTGAAGGCTGTCTTCATGCTGGACATGTAAACATCCTTTTTCCTGCCGCTGACAATGAAATCTGAATCAGTGACCACAAGGTCAAATTCATTATCGATCTTCTCCTCCTTCTTTATGGATACCGATAGTTCACCGAAGGCCATTCTTTCAAGGTCCTTTTCTGTTATGGTAACATAGCTTTTTTTATCGGGGCTCTCCTTGTAGGGAGGATCCGGGTACCTGAGATAATCTATATACGCCTGCTTTCTGTATTCTATATCGAAATCATGGAATCTTGAATTTAAAGTTTCTAAATAATTCTCTATCATATTATATCACCATAAAAATGGATAAAAATATATTTATCCTACAGCGCCCATTTTGGACATTTCCAGCTTGACCAGCCTGTTCATTTCCACTGCAAATTCCATGGGTATCTCCTTCATTATATCATCCATGAATCCGAGAACTATCATAGATGATGCCTCATCCTCGCTCAATCCTCTGGACCTCAGGTATGTAAGTTCGTCTGTCCCTATTTTTCCCACGGTTGCCTCATGGCTGAATTCTGCAGTTGGCTCATATATCTCATCATACGGGTATGTATAGTTCTTTGAATCGCTGTTTATCAGCAAAGCATCGCACTGTACATGGCTTTTTGCCCTCTTGGCACCCTCGTTCATTCTTACAAGGCCACGGTATGCAGTCAATCCGTTATCCAGGCTGATAGATTTAGATACTATCCTGGAGGTTGTGTCAGGTGCCAGATGAAGCGCCTTGCCTCCTGCATCCTTGAAGGTATCCTTTGTTGCCAGTGTTATCTGTAGATTTGATGTGGATGCTCCCCTTCCCCTGAGGTATGATGAAGGATATATCATTGTTACCTTCGAGCCAAGTTCTCCGGTTACCCAGTCCATATGGGCATTTTCATCAACCCATGCCCTTTTTACAGGAAGGTTGTAAACACTATCTGACCAGTTCTGCACACTTGTGTACTTTACATCAGAATTCTTCCTTGCGTATATTTCTACTATGGCTGTATGCAATGAACTTGTATTGTATTTCGGCGCCGTGCAGTTATGAACTGCAAATCCCTTTACCAGGTATGAGTCGTCAGTTTCAACTTCAAGGTTGTATACAATATCGTTGTATTCTTCACGTTCTACCTTCTTTATAGGAACATAGTAATAGTTGTTCTTATGCCTTACCCTGCTGAATTTTATATTTTCTGTATATTCTACTATGTACTGTTCTTTTCTCTGAATAGCCCTGCCACTGATTTCATCGCTGGAGGCAGGCCTGATCATTATGCTGGCAAATATATTGTTCCTTGAAAGCATTTCCTGAAGCTGGAATGCAAGAGCCCTGCTCACTGTGGCTGCCCTGATCATTTTTGATTTGCCTTTTTTTAGATATATATTGCCATCTCCTTTCAGGTAATAGTCTATTAACAGTTTCTGCTTTTCTGCCGGGAGTTTCATGATTTTATCCGAAAATGCCTTCTTGTCCGCGTATTTTCCTCCATTTTCCAGGCAGAATTTTATCAGTGGTTTCGAGTATGTTGAAACTGTATAGTATTTCTTCCCTGCCATGAATATATTAACCTGTTCACCGGATTCCTTTATTATATTGTATAAATCATATGCAATCTCCTTTTCCTTTTCTGACCTCCCGAACGAAAAGGTCATCTGATCCACATTCAGTGCTTTATTGAATGATATGGAGCCCTCTGCCATGTATAGTCCCAGAATCTTCAGCATAGATTCGTTTATGGAATCATCGTCCTCTGTTGCCACAGGCGATACATAAACAATGAAATCTCCCACAGACAATTCATCGGTTCTTCTGTACTGGGGCTCAGCCTCCATTAATTTTTTGGTTGAAATTTCATTATATCCGTTTCTTATCCTTGATGTGACCTCCTCCTTCTTTATGCTGAGAACAGGATGTTCCGATGTTGCCTTAAATGCATTTCCCGGGGATAGTGGTATGATTTTGTACATAAATCCATTGTAGGGATGTACGTATTTCCTTGTAATTTTCCTTTTATTTCCTGTGTTTGAAACTACCTCATTGTCTGTAAGCAATTCATCTATCCTGACGAATTTATCGCCCTGGCTAACAAGTTCATCTTCCGGTAAGCAACCTTCTATGTAGTGCACCTTTGCACCCTCATCTGCAACAACTATTGTATGTTCGAACTGTCCGCTCTGCTCACCGTTCATCCTGAAATATGTCTGCAATGGCATGTCTATTGTAACATTCTTGGGAACATACAGGAAAGACCCACCGGACCATACTGCACCGTTCAGTGCTGCAAATTTATTGTCACTGGGGGGAATTGCCCTGCAGTAGTAATCCTTTACAAGGTCAGGGTGCTCCTGTACTGCTGTGTCAAGGTCAGTGAATATAACGCCCTTATCCTCCCATTCCTTTCTCAGGCTTCCGTAAACTCCTTCACTGTCATACTGTGCAACAGATCCTGCAAGGTATTTCTGTTCCATCTGGGGTATTCCCAGCTTATCGAATGTTTCCTTTATCTTGTCCGGAACCTCATCCCAGTTCTTTGCCTTGGTTTCTCCGGGCTTTGAATAGTATGTAAGATTGTCAAAGTCTATTCCTGACAGGTCCGGCCCCCAAGTGGGCATGGGCTTTGAAAGGAATATCTCCAGCGCTTTTAGCCTGCTCCTCCTCATCCAGTCCGGCTCATGCTTTATATCTGATATTTCCTCCACTGTTTTTCTTGTAAGCCCGGCACCTGTTGAATACACAGGATTTATTGTATCATGAAACTCGAAATCTGACTTTTTGCTGTGCTTCAGACTTTCTGTCAATTTTTCTATTTCCTCATCTTTATTGTAGTCTTCCACCATTTTTATCACTCCTTTATCCAGTCGTATCCCTCATCCTCTATTCTATCGGATACGTTTTTATCTCCATTCATTACTATTTTTCCGTCCTTCAGTACGTGCACGAATTCAGGTATAATATCCTTCAATATTCTCTGATAATGTGTAATTATAAGGAATCCTACCTTCTGGTTGTACATTTTCTTTATCTCTGCTGATACAAGTTTCAGTGCATCAACATCAAGGCCAGAATCTATTTCATCAAGTATAACGATTTTTGGCCTGAGTATAACCATCTGGAGAACCTCAAAGCGCTTTCTCTCACCACCGGAGAAACCGTCGTTAATTGCCCTTGTTATAAAGGATTCGTCCATATCAACATCCTTCATTACTTCCTTTACCATGTTGAAGAATTCCTTTAAGGGCATTTTTTCATCGGGATATAAATTATTATAGGCCATTCTCAAAAAAGTTGAAATTTTGACACCACTCACTGTTATGGGATTCTGGAATGCCAGGAATAAACCTGCCCTTGCACGGTCTTCAGGTGCTGCATGGGTTATATCCTTTCCGTTGATCAGAATTTTGCCATCGGTGACCGTGTAATTGGGATGGCCTATGAGTACCTCTCCCAGGGTGCTTTTGCCTGCCCCGTTGGGCCCCATTAGTGCATGGATTTCGCCATAATTGACGGTAAGGTTGATTCCCTTCAATATTTCTTTGCCATCTACCTCGGCTTTCAGGTTTTTGATCTCAAGTACTGTTTCTGTCATTATAGATTCATTACAAATAGGTATTTAAACATTTTATTATGTCTATAGTAACTAAAATACGTATAAGTATAAATATCACAATATAATATATAATTGTGGTATCATGGAAGAGTTAATTAACGATTATCTTGGGAATAGTAAAACAACTATACTCAGTTCACTGCTGTACGAGGATAAAACCCTTGAACAGCTTTCCGGCATAATGAAGGTAAATAAAAATGCTGTGAAAGAGCATTTAAGCTATCTTGAAAACCATAGCCTGGTTTCATCATACTTTGTAAGGGCCAAGGCTGGAAGGCCGAAGAAATATTATAAGCTGACAATGAAGGGCATGCAGATATTCCCCAAGCAGTACATAAACTTCTCATCAATGCTTCTCAAGGAGGTTGAAAATGAGATAGGCACAGTAAGGTTGAACGGTATATTAATGAAAATTGCAGAGGACATGGTAAAGGAAGTTTCATCGGACAGCATAGCCCTTGCCTCATTGACAAGGGATGAAAAACTTGAAAAGATAGGCGAGTATGTAAATATCCTCAACCGCCTTGGCTACTATGCAAAGATGGAGGTTGAGGGGGATACCGTTAAAATTATCAGGCACAACTGTGTATTCTATGAACTGGCAAAAAACAATAAGGACATGGTATGCGGATCCCTGGAAAAATCAATGTTTTCAGATACAGTGAGCGATGATTTCAAGCTCATGGAAAACTTTCCGGATGGAGATAACAAATGCGTGGTTGAAATATCCATATCAGATTGATCCATCTGGTATATAAAAATCAATATTTTTGAAATAATTAATATAGTCCTTTGGGTTTGTTATATATGCCTGGAAAAATGGTCAGGATTCCGCCTTCTCTATGCGTTAAATGCAGGGGTGCAAAGATGCTATGCGGGCTCTCGTACTGCCCGGTATCCATAGTTGACAGGGTTAAAAAGGTTTATACTTTCAGGGGAAACTCCATATCTGGGTCTTCTCCCCCTTCACTCTTTGTGGGCAGATATGGATATCCTAAAATCAATATATATCCCACAACACCTCCATTTTCCGGCGATACTGGATACCTGGAGGATGAATCAAAATGGCTTTCACAGGACCTCAATGACTTTATATCTGGAAGATTGTCGCTTCTCCGGGGAGGTGTAAAGGTTTCTGTGGATGCGGCATCAAATCCCGATTACCGGCTGCAGGAAATACAGGTGAGCTCGTTATCATCCACGCCGGTGGATGTTGAAATGACAGTTGAAAAATCATTCAGGGACAACGTTGTCCTTGATGAGAATATTACACCCATGGGGCCATCATCTCCGCTGAAAAGCATAAAATTCGGAAACTACCATATAGACAGCAGAATAGAGAAATTATATTATGACAGGGACCTCAAGGCCACAGATGGGGTTATAAGCCTCTACGACCGGGGCATGGGAATCAATGGAATATCAAAGGCCCTCAGTGCAGGTTCGCTGGGAACAGGAAAGAGAAGGAGGATAGTGCCCACAAGATGGTCCATAACTGCAACCGATAAGGCCATATCGGACAGGCTGGTGGATGAAATAAAGGACTATAAGGAAATTGACAGCTTCGAGGTATATATACGCAAAACAGGGGGAAATCTCTTTGTTGCAATACTTGCACCGGGCCAGTGGATGTTTGAATGGGGTGAATCATGGTTCCCTGGAAGCACATGGAACAGCTTCGGCAGTTCAGTTGAAATAGAGCTGGACTATGAGGGTTACCACGGCAGGAAGACATACCCCGAAATAGGGGGCTGCTACTATTCTTCAAGGCTTGCTGTAGCAGAAAAATACAGGAATATGAAAAGGACAGGATCGGCAATGCTCTGGAGGGAGATATACCCGGGATTCAACCTTCCCGTTGGTGTCTGGTACGTGCGTGAGAATGTCCGGGAGCTCTTCAGGTCAAAACCTGAAAGGTTTGATACGGTAAACGATGCAGTAAAATATGTTTCCAGATTCACTGCCGTGGATATAAAGGCATGGAAGGCAAAATCAAACAATCTGAAGTACCTCGTATCAAATCTGGATAATTACTGATTTATATGAATGAAAATGTTATAGAAATTGAGGCGAGGCATGCCCTTGGAAAATCTGGCATGAAAGAGCTTGATTACGCCTTCAACCCATATCTAGGGTGTTTTCATGGATGCAGATACTGCTATGCCATAGATATGTCTCCCGATGCAGTCCGGGAGAACTGGGGAACAAAGATTATTGTAAGGCCCAATATCATAGAACTCCTGGAGAGGGAGGCCAGAATCTACAGGAAGGGAGTGGTGGGAATTTCCACAATAACCGATCCATATCAGTACATTGAAATGAAATACAGAATTATCCCGGCAGCCATTGAAATACTTTCCAGAAACGGCTTTTATGTAACCATACAGACAAAATCTCCAATGGTCCTGAAGGATATTGCAATACTTGAAAAGAATAAAAAAAATCTGGATGTGGGGATCACTGTAACATCCTTAAAACCGGAGGTATCCAGAATGGTAGAGCCATATGCCCCGGCACCTGCAAAACGGCTGGATGCACTGAAAAAACTCTCACACAGTGGAATTAACACATGGCTGTACCTGGGCCCCCTGATACAGAATGTAAACGATGACCTCGATGGCATAGAAAAAATAGTTGAATTCTGCGGTGAAAACCGTATCAGGATTATATACGATTCATTCCAGGATTTCAGCGGCACCCTGCCATATATGGCAGGGACAGGATACATAAGGTCTGATCAGCGCTGGTGGAATAGCATGGATAATAACATAAAAAGCATATGTGGAAAATACGGTGTTTCGTGCACCCTGGAAAGGGATGAATGGAAATATGAGCTTTCCAGGAAGTATGGTAAATTATTCTGACCCGATGGAGTTATCCGCGCCACTGACCAAATGTTATATAGGTTTCCTGTATTATAAAGCAGGATAATCATGACACAGTTCGGTATTGATTTTCAGCTGAGGGTTTACACAGGAATGGATGAAAATTCAGACCTCCCAGTATCTGTTGATGACTGGAGAAATGCAGCCAGAAAAGCTTTAAAGGATGGACCCTGGGGGTATATAGAGGGCGCTGCCGGAAGTGAGGATACAATGGCAGAGAATATCCGGGCATTTACCCGTTACAGGATACGTCCTAGATATCTCCATAACGTTGAGGAAAGAAACCAATCTGTTACAATTTTCGGAAAAAAACAGGATTCTCCATTTATTCTGGCACCAATAGGTGTACAGTCCATAATACACAGGGATGCTGAGTATGCAAGCGCAGGGGCAGCTGCTTCCATGCATGTACCATATATTCTCAGTACTGTTTCATCTGTGAGCATGGAGGACATAGCAAAAAAATACCCGGAGAGTGAAAAATGGTTCCAGCTTTACCCGGGCAGGGATGAGAATATAATGAAGAGCATGGTGAAACGTGCGGAATTATCCGGTTATCATGCAATAGTTGTAACAGTTGACACAACCATGCTGGGATGGAGGGAGCAAGATTTAAAGAATGCGTACCTGCCTTTTCTGCAGGGCGAGGGCATAGCCAATTATGTTTCAGACCCGGAATTCAGAAAGCGCCTGGATAGGCCACCGGAGGAGGATATTAACTCTGCCATAGAGGAGTTTCTCATGGTTTATGTCAACCCTGCATTCTCATGGAGCGATTTCAGAAAAATAAGGAGCTGGACTGAACTTCCTGTTATAGTGAAGGGAATTTCATCATGGGAGGACGTAAACGCAGCAATAAAATACGGTGCGGACGGGGTTGTGATCTCAAACCACGGCGGGAGGCAGGTAGATGGGGCCATATCAACAATAGAAGCACTGGATGAAATTACTGACAGCAGGAATGTAAGCTGCACGGTTCTATTTGACAGCGGCATAAGACACGGATCTGATGCAATGAAGGCGCTGGCCCTGGGAGCTGATGCAGTTCTCATAGGAAGGCCATACTGCTATGCCATGGCTGTTGCCGGACAGAGGGGAATTGAACGTTATATAGGCGAAATAAAGGCAGATCTTGACCTGCAGATGGCCCTTGCCGGATATGAATCTGTAACCGCACTGAGCAGGCGCATGATTTATAAAAAACCTTTATGAAGCTTAAAAATTATTTTTATCTTGTAAGCCATCCTGACTGTTTCCAGAATGTTGCAAGCCCGTAGAGGTTGACAAAGAACAGAACTCCCAATCCCATGGCTCCGTATCCGATTGTCCTCAATCTTTCCTTGGGTATATTCAGGGCTATTGCTCCCACGAATATTACATCTCCCACTGCACCCAGGCCATACATGATCCCGTTAATAAGCATAGCCATGAAATGCCCTAGATGGTAATGGAAAAATCTGTACATTACAAAATGGGATACACTGGTTATGCTTAAATAATCAAGATGCCCCATAATATGGAGGAAGAACATGGCACGGAATATAAACAGTGTAAAACCTATGATCGGTATAAGGTATATGTAAAGCATTTCGAATGTATAGAATTTGCCACCATTTTTTGCAGTTCCATCGCTCATATTCTTGAAGAAAAAGTACCATCCCCTCCTGGACCATCTGATTTGCTGGTTCAAAAATTTCTTGAATCCCTGCTGCGGTTCTGTTTCCACTGTTATATCATAGTCCTTTACCATTTTATACTTATTTTTTATCAGATAGCTTGTAAGGAGCATGTCGTCCCCCAGCATTACCTTCCTGCCGAAGAGTTTTTTATTGAGAAAATCGTCAGAGAGCATGAAGGGTTTTATTACATCCGTTTTGTATGCAGCACATCTCCCGTCCAGAACGTACACGTTACCGCTCCTGGACATGGATTTTGAGATCATTTCTGTAAGCCTTTCTATAAATTCAGAGGCATAGGCTACTGAAGTGCCGTCATTTTTAATGTGTATGTTTACCCCGACACCTGCAATTCCCTCAGCAAAATATGAGAGCATGCTTTTCAATGTATCTGCAGGAATCAGAGTGTCGCTGTCAACAAACATAACATAGTCTGTATGGACTTCCTTTAATCCCTGGACGAGGGCATTTTTCTTTCCTCCCCTTTCACTCAAATATATGAACCTGCCACCGTTTTCCTCTGTTATGGTTTTGTATGGTTCAAGGCTGGAATCGCCAACAACTATGAAAGGTGCACCCTGCAATTTAATTGAAACTATAACCTTTCTGAATACCTCTACATCCTCGCGGAATACAGGAATAACTATGGTTGCCCTCGAAGTATCAACATTATCAACCCTCTGGCCCTTACTGTAAAATGTTGAATAGTAGGTATTAAGAATATAATATGTAAAGGAGATTATAGTTACGGCAAGAAGGGCGAGGTATATTATGATGAACTTCACTTATAATAATGTTTTACCACTAAATAAACATTATTATAAACTTAAAAGCATAATACCATTTTTTATACATAATTCATTAACTTTTATTATGTTATAGATCCTGAATATGGCTGTGCAGAAATTTTCTGCAGGAACCTGCACATTATCAATAGGGATAAGATACCGTCTGGATACAGCAATAAATGCATACCAGTACCCATAAAAATTAATAAATTTATTACCGTACAATTTTTAAAAAAGCTTGTTTTAGGAGGTTCATTTTCCGTTCCTGAAATATTATGCATTGCCATGCAAATACTTCTTGCAGTCGCTGGAATTCTCAATAACTACATGATCTGGATGGTACAGGTAATTATTCTTCATAGAATGCCAGGAGGAACTGCCACTCACGGTAAACGGGGTACCGCACAGGTATAATCCCCTGACAGAAATAGACAATGATGATAGCCTATCCCTGTTAAAGGTTACACCACAGTTAATGCATTTTGATTCCTTCCAGATTGGGTGCCTTAATTTACCACCACATACAGGACATTCAGAAGAAGTCCCCTCTGGATTTACGTATAATGTTCTATTTTTGGATTTATAGTCAATAAGTTTCTGGAATAGTCTGTATGGCCATCTGTTGATATCTGTCCTGAACCTTTTGGATTTATTATTATTGTTTTTATTATTCTTATTATTATTCTTATTATTATTTCCTCCAGTGATGGCCCTACTGTCTTTATTATTATCCTTATATTTTTTATTATCGTTATTACTCTTCTTATTCTTCTTTCCCTTCTTTTTTATATCTGTCAGATCCTCGAACACAAAGGTCTTATCACTGTTATCATTGACAATTTCAGTTGTCAGTTTCTGGAGTTTATCCCTTACAGTGTTCTTCTGCCTGTTACCTGCTTCTTTCAGTTTTCTATCCCTTTTTGCAGGATTCTTTATATGCTTCTGTATCTTTGTCCTCTTCCTTGCATAGTCCCTCTGTGTCTTTGCTATGTCAGATGTGTCTATGGAGTCAACATTAACTATTTCATTGTTCCTTATAATGGTATAATCAACAGATTTAAAATTTAAGTCAAATCCTATTATATTATCATCCATTACCGGCTTGTTCAAGGTTCCTGTCCTGAATGTAATGCATACCTTACTGTCTGTCAACAATACCTCTGATAATTTATATTTAGAATATTCGCTGAACTTCTTATTTTTATCAACAATGTCAATGTATTCATACTCATGGGGCTTTATAGTTATTCTCAGTTTATTATTCTCTATCCTTATTAATTCTGAGTCGATCCTCATTGCCAGCCTTTCTGCTCTGATAATCTTTAATTCCCCATTATTGTTCTTCTTGTAAGACCTTAATATTGCTATTGCATTCCTGCATGCAGGATTGATATGGTGCTTTGCATAATCAATATTATTATCATAATAATTCTTTAATGACCTTCTTAAAACAATAGGTGATGGGATCTGGTTATTGTTAGATTTTGCCATGGAATATGCATTTATTATTGCCCTGTTTATTAAATCCCTCATATCGGTTAGATATTGTATGATGTTATTATCCGGCATATAGCTGAATACTATGGTTCTTTTCTCATCAGTGGATTTCCATGGATGGTTCATTCCCTTACAGCCCCCAATATGTTCTTCATTTTCTGTGACCTCAATCCATAGAGTTTGGATGAGAATAATGTTATAATCGATATTAAGTCCCTGTTCAATTCCTCATTTGCTGATAGTATTTCTTCATCATCTGTTTCTATTATTTTTGTATTATGTATCTTGCATATATTTTCTATTAGGTCAAATCCAAACCTTGCCAGCCTGTCCCTATGGGTAATATAAATATTGTTTACTTTATTGTCCTCGATCATATTCAATAATTCAATGAATCCTTTTCTGTTGAACTTCAATCCGGATTTAATATCACTGAATACCTGTGCATCGGGATATAATGGTTTTAATCTATTTATTTGATTATACAAATCATTCTTCTGGCCACTGGATGAAACCCTGGCATATATTGCATCTATCCTGTTGCTCTTTACTCCTAATATCCTGTTGATTTCCTCCTCAGGTACCCTTCTGAAGTTGTTTGACAACCTTATGCAGTGTATTTTTCCCTCACGGTCCCACCTTCTAAGTGTGGTTGCATCTATCTGCAGTATATCGCATGCCTCCCTGATTGTGTATATCCTGCCCATATATATTGCATAATAATAAATAACTA
>JAJZXS010000001.1 GCA_021806295.1 Thermoplasmata archaeon | reverse complement strand
TTGAAGTGTCCCATGGAATAAAATATAATAAATTATTATGGCTGTCTCCTGCCCAGCACGTTGCTTATAATTATATTGTACGGGCCAGTGTAGTCGCTATCCAGCTTCTGGCCACACTTTGTGCATTCAAGAGACATATCATCATTGATCTTGTACTCTACGTTACCACAGTTCGGGCATGCACTTCTGATCCACAGTTCCCCTGGCGGCACCCTCGGTTCAGGTGTAGTTTTATTTTCATGTTCAGGTGCTTCCTCATTATTTTTATTCTCATTGCTGTTATTGCTATTTCCGCTTTTCTGTCTCTGTACCGTGTAAAATGTAAAACTGTAGAGACCTGCAAATGCCCATATGAAAAGGAATACAGAAGTAGCCGATGTAATTATTGCATTTCCGCTGAAAGCCGTCAGTGTAAAATCCACATATGAGGATACAAAACTGGCCAGCATGGATCGTAAAAAGCCGTATCTTATGTATATGAAGCTGAGGGCCAGTGTTGATACATATATAAGAATAGAATTATAAATATTATAATCTGTAATCAGAACTGCAACTGCTGCGGCAATAAGCATAAATAGCACGGTGAACCGTTTTATGTGGTTATATGGCTCCAGAAAGGATGATATTTTCAACTGTTTTGAGAGGGCTAAAAATATAATAATAAGAATCGACAGGGGCACCAGTTCAAAAATAAGCACCTGAAATACTGATCCCATCATATAGATAAAATTCTGCTTCCCCAGTGGCATAGAGGAGACTGAACTAACGGCAATGGATGGATCGAATATTTCCACAAGCACGGAGGAAAACACAACTATTGCGATATAAACAGAAAGCGCGGAAAAATAGTAGGTATTATTAGTTTTATCAAAGCTGGAGGATTTTATTTTATCATAAAACAATGGTGAAAATGAAATTATAATTAAAATTATGCCGAGTGCCATGAAAGAATATGCCATGGAAGGTGTAACTGTTACATTCAGGTAAAAATAAAGGCCGGACATCCCCGGTATGGCACTGAAATCCTTAAATAGAAAAGGCAGTGTAAACAGGAATGCTATTGCAGATATGGCCATACCTATATAGGAAAGCCCCCTGTTCATCTTATTTATTAATTCCAGTTCATTCATGGCCAATAATCTTTTATAATTATTTTAATGTAATCGTAAGTCTTTTATCAACCTTTCCTTTGACCATCGAGCTCTTTACCTCTATTTCTCCAACTTCTCCAGTGTTTGCAACATAAAGACCGTAATCTGACTGAAGTGGTAATCCTGAAATATTTATAACCCTCAATTCTTCATCATCAGGAAGCTGGCCAGTAGAATAGCTCATCCTCTGTTTTTCCCGTGGGAAGTCGTTTGAACCCATATATTCAATCTTGACAGGCACATTCTGCTTCACAATTTTGTTGGCCTCTTCTGCAATTTTATTTACAATATCTTCATTTATATCATCTATGTAAATATCAACCCACGCCCTATCATCATATGTCTGGCTTATTCTGGATTTTGCATTGTAAAATTTGTATGCAAGCCCGGATATAATGAACATTGCTGTCCGGAATCTCATATGTATATTCCTGACGTCCCAGTCAAGCTTCTGGCTTATTGTTTTGCCAACGATATTTTCAGGGTACGTATCAAGTGAAATCAGATGTATGTAATCACCGTCGGTCCACACATCCACTATTCCGAATGTTTTTCCGTCAATTACAATTTCTCCCTTATCATTCTGCTGTCCCAGCATAGTGGGGAAAAATATTGTTTTGTCTACTGTAAGATCGGTAAATTCGCACATTAAGACTTTACCATCGCATTCTTTTAAGTATGAATCTTTTAAGAATATCTCTTCTGTTATCATTATAAAGGTAAGAACTTATTTCTATATAATTTTATTTTATTTCTACATGGAATTAGGCTATATGCACTCCATGCATTGCACATACATGCCATTCTCTGAATATCCGATACAGATTATTCATTTCCAGTGACATCCACCTAACTCGCGCAATGGGCTTCCAGCTTACGAGTCGAAAATTTCATAGAGCACATATCTGGTTCTGACCATTTCAAGGGTTTTGTTCATGGACCTTTTGTGCTTTATATAGTTGAAGTTTGTAAATGTGATACCATCATAAATAATGTCCCTCAGTATGAGCGGTTCAGGGGGCGCAATATATGTAAACTTCGTTTTCAGCGAAAATGGATTTTTATTCCCGGCAAGCGCGAATGCCATAATACTCCTTATCTGGTGCCAGATAAAACTTTTTCCATAAAAATTAATTATATAAAATCTGCCAAATTGGGAATATGAAATGTCATCTATTGTTCTCACAGTGTTTCTACTATCCACTGTGCAGAAATTTCTGAAATCGTGCTGGCCCTTAAATTCTAGAAGTTTAATCATCAATTCCTCTATATTCACATAATCTGTAAGTATGTATGAGTACTCTTTCATTGAATTATGCCTTGGATTGATATAATCATCCAGCAGGGCATATGAGTAAAAAAACATATTTTCTATCCTTGCATTTAAAATTCCCATTACATCATTAATATTCCTGTCTGTCTGGATAAGAAAAACATTCCCGCGGGCAGAAACTCCCCTGTCTGTTCTTGCGGCGCTCTCAATATCATGGCTTATGCCGTAAAGCGATAATAATCTGATTATTGAATCTTCTATGCTATTTACACCGTTTCCCCGTTGAAATCCTGTAAATTTGGCGCCATCATATCCATATTTTATAAAATAATACATTAATAACACCCACATGCCTAATAATAACCAGCATTAAATAGGTGCGCCATTGCCCTGTTAGTGGGATGTAATATGGCAAAACTTTATATCGGCTGTTAATTTAATCTATTCAAATGTCCGTACCTTACAGAATTACTATCAGGGTCTCTGAGGATTTAATCGACCAGTTACAGGAAATTGTAGAGAAAAATCATTACAGCAGTGTTTCTGAAGCCATTAGACTTGCTATCAGCGAATTTATATCAAAGAACCATGCAAATTCAACAAGCAAGGTTGACTTAAAACTCCCGAGGAATATTTATGCAGAACTGGAGGAGGAGGTCAACAATGGAAATGCCATATCAGTTAATGACCTCATACGTTTTATTTTAAGGGAATATGCAAAGGGAAAAACAAAAAATTAAATTTAAATAAATTGTAGGTATAGGTTTTCTAATGGTCGTAATAAGAGAGAAAAAGCAGGATCTTATCAGGGATATAGGCAATAATTATTTTTCAAGACTTCATGATTTTGCAGGAATCATAGGCTATTCAATTGAGGAAGACGATGATGAATTTAAGATAGAATTCAATCCGGATAGGCCTGACCTTTTTTCGTTTTATGCCCTGAAATCGGCAATGAAAACATTTTATGATGGGGATTATCATATCAAACCAGTATTCCACAGGATTGAACCACTCCTGAGTGCCGATAGGTCACTTAAGAATGAGAGACCATTTGCATTATCATTTACTGCTACAGGCAGGCCTCTGGGGAAATACTACAGCCACATAATAGATTACCAGGAAAGGCTCCATGATACCACCGGAAAGTCCAGGAGGAAGATGGCAATAGGAATACACGATCTGGACAGTATTAAACCACCATTTAAGCTGACGATGGTCAACAGTAAAAAAATATCATTCACAACATATGACAATTTTCATGGAACGGCCGAAGAAATATTGCAGAACCACGATAAGGGAAAACAGTATGGAAACCTTATTCTATCGGAGGATTCAGTGCCTGTCATACTTGACAGTGAGGGGGATGTCCTCTCAATGCCCCCAATAATTAACGGCATTAAGTCCAGGATAAGTGAGAACACATCGAGGCTTTTCTTTGATATTACCGGCACTGACTACAATGCAGTGCTCCATGCACTCTACCTTTTCGCATATGAAATGTCGTATATGGGATATACTGTTTCAATCCCTGAAATTACAGGTAAAGGGAGAAAATATGACTGGAGGGAGGTATCCCTATCTCACGGAGAAATAAATAAACTCATGGGTACCGAACCTGAATGCACTGTTATGCTGTTGAGGAAAATGGGATATAGATGTGAGGTTTCATCCAGCGGTTATCTCGTCAGGGTTCCGGGAAATAGAATAGATGTAATGGGTCCTGTTGATCTTATAGAGGACATAGCAAAGGCCTATGGATATGATCGCATTGATGAGAGGGTGCTTATAACATCAGATACCGGGAATCCATATATTTACAATGAATATAGTTCTAAAATAAGGGATATTATGATATCTCTAAACTATCAGGAAGTAAAAACATTTGTCCTGAATTCCGGAGAATTTTACAGGCATACCGGTTATTCTGGAGATGTAAACATAGAAAATCCAAAGAGTCTTGATTATTCGGTTATCAGGGACAGGCTATTTCCCGGTATTATGGCACTTCTGAGCATTAACCGCAGAAGGAAGCTTCCTGTTAAGATATTTGAAATAGGCGATGTAATCCAATCTGGAGTCCAGGGAAATCATCTCTGTGTTATCTTTAATAACTCCCGTGCATCCTATTCCGATATATATCAGATTATGGAATACCTGCTTTCAAGGACCACCGGGAGGGATTTCAGGGTTGAATCATCTGACTTTCAAGAGATACTGCCGGGAAGAGGCGGGCATATAATAATAGGCGGTGCATCGGCAGGGGTAATAGGAGAGATGAACCCTGCCCTATTTGAAGATTTTGGAATACAGAATCCGGTGGCATTTCTGGAAATCAATCTTGACATACTGTTTTCCAAGATCAAATAAAAATTTTTAACACTTGTGCCCATACAGTTTCCATGGATACTGTAAATCTTAGAGAAGCTGTTATGCAGTCATTTACCTCCATAGGACCGATGCTGGACTTCATAGCACTGTTCTCTATAATAGCCCTTTATTCAGGTTCAATGCTTCCATTTGTTGTTATATTCTCATTTCTGCTTTCATATTTCACGCTTTATACAATTTATTCCTTTGCAAGTGTATATGTAACCAATGGAGGATACTATTCCTACGCAGGTAACGGGCTCGGGAAGGGTGTCGGATTCCTGGTTCTCATTCTTTATATAGGATATTCGGTGCTTACCGTTCCAAATATTTCTATATTCATATCCGGCTTTCTTTACTCAATTATGGGAATATTCGGATTCCATGGTCCCTATATGGAATATGCATTTCTGCTCGCATTTACGGCAGCTGTTTATCTTGTAGTTTCCAGAGGCCTAAGGGCATCAATAAGATACACACTTATTGCCGGATTCCTTGAAATTGCATTTGTGATATCCATGAGTATAATTTTTATAATATTCAGGTCTCCTGGCTTTTCTTTTTCCGGTATAAAATTCTCATTCAATCCTTTCTTCTTTGGCGTAATTTTCGGGATACTGGCATTTTCTGGAGGTGGATCCAGCATATTTCTTTCGGAGGAAACATCACGGGCACATATGAATACCCCGAAATCACTGCTTATATCATTTACCATATCTGGATTGATTATGGTGTTTTCAGCCTTTGCCCTGCTGATATTTGCCGGATACCAGGGACTAAGCCTATATGAATCAAATTCATTCTATATAACTGAACTTGTCAGGTCCAGGCTCGGAGTGCCATTCCTCGCCGTATTTTCTATATTCGGGTTAATAAGTGCCTTCAACTTAAGTGTATCATATTTAAATGCCTTCGTGCATATGATGCCTAAATTTTATAATGATTTTAATATAAATAAAAATTTCAGCAGGAATAAGTTCATGGCAGCCCTGTTCACATTTTCAATAATAATTTCCCTTATTGCAATACATTATGCGGGATTTTTTAATTCTTTTGTAATAATTGCAGGATTGATCAGTTTCATGTATATTATAATACATATCATATCCAATATTTCACTTATAAGGATATTCAGAAAGCAGAAATTTTTTATACCGCTCATATCATCCTTAATACTTTCCATAGCCTTTATTCTGTCATTCTATGGAAATACAGGATATTTTGCAGTTATAAACTATCTATTGATTGCATATATAATGTTCTCGATCATATTCGTGATTTATATAAAAAAGGCAAAACATGGCTTTTATAATAATATCAAATTTGAGTATTCTGATAGTTTGAACACCTCAGCGGTTAATCATAATGATTTAAAATAAGGTAAATTTTTATATCTTAATTTCATTATCGCAATTAAACTATGGAAATTACAGATAGAATTAAACAAAATATTAACCGGCATCCAGAGGTTCCCGTTTTGATAGGGCTGTTTGCCCTTTACATGTTCCTGTCAAACTTTTTTGTATGGTCTCTGGCCTTTCAGGAGTCATACCTCAACGTATCGGGAGGTAGTGACCCTTATTTTAATTATTATATTGTTCAGTATATACTGAACACGCATACCCAGTTAACGCATACAATACTTCTCAATTATCCTGTTGGAGCGGTAAATGCAAGACCACCGTTCTATCAGTGGAGCATTGTATTTGCAGGATACATACTTTCCCCATTCATGGGGCTTAAAATGGGGGCTTATTACGCATTCCAGGAATCCGATGCCCTATATGGTGCGCTTTTGATTATACCTGTATACCTAATTACAAAGCAGATATTCGGAAAGAAAGCAGGGATGTTCGCGGCTGTATTATTCACAATTATGCCAGGAAACCTGACATCCGGGATACTAACAGACGGCAGAGCCCATACACCGGAACTTATATTTGCATTCCTTTCAATATATTTCTTTGAAATGGCTGTTGTATCGGCCAAAAAGGGAGTAATTATCAGTAAACTCACAGATACAAGGTCATATTTCAGCTCCATAAAAAAGTATTATGAAGAAAATAAAATTGCCACAATTTACATTCTTATGTCTGCTGTTTCCCTTGGCGGATTGATAGTATTCTGGCAGGGATTTCCCTATATAGAGGTAATATTGCTCATCTATGTTGTAGTTCAGTTAATTTATAATTTAATTGTTAAAAAACCCACAGGGTACTTAACATACCTCACAGCCATTTATGTTGCGGCATCGTTCCCTATAGGATTCTACTATTATGACGTTACATCCATGCTGCATGCATGGTTTCTGCCACCGCTGGCCATGGGGCTTATGGTTGTTGGCTTCGGCATTTTAATTAACATAGTGGCAAGGAGGCCATGGATCATAACAATCCCATCCATGGTAATAGTTGTTGTTGCGGCATTGTTTATACTGAGTAAGACAAACCCTGCAATACTTAAAGAGCTTATCACAGGCGATGGTTACTTTGTAAAGTCCAGGGTATATTCAACTATTGCTGAGGCTGCTGCACCCCCACTGGGTCAGTATATCTCAGATTTCGGTCCAGGCCTGTTTCTTCTGGGAATTGCTGGAGTTCCATTCATTATATATAAATTCCTGAAGGAGAAAAAAGAGGCAACAATGCTTGTAATCATATTTGCGATATTTTCCATATTCATGAGCTTTGAGGCTGCAAGATTCAATATTACAGCAGCGCCAGCATATGCAATACTTGGCGGTGGCCTAATAATGTACTTTGTGGATATAATCAGGCATAACGAGGCTACAAAGAAATCCAAACATGTGGGTGGCAGGAAATCACTACGTAAAAATATCAGCGGTGTAACAGTAGGATTTGCTGTAATTGTTGTACTGATCCTGATAATACCCTCCGGCATGGGTTCAATCTCCGCTGCTGTACCTCAAAACAACGCATCATCATATGATCATATACTCAATAAAACGGTGCCGGCAGGCCTTAGGCCAGATAATCCCTTCGGAAATTATGGGCTGGCGATTGAAAATAAAACACAGCCACTGGCAGCCTCTTACCAGTGGCTTGCTACCCAGAATGCCAATGAGTCTATACAGAACAAACCTGGATATGTTTCATGGTGGGATTATGGCTTCCAGGAGCTGGAAGAAGGGCAGCACCCTACGGTGGCAGATGATTTCCAGCAGGGAATAGCCAGTGCAGGGCAGATGTTGTTAGCACAGAACCAGACGCAGGAAATCTCTCTCTTTATTTCAAGGGTCCTTCAGACTCCGGGAGGCTATTCAAATGGGCATTTCAATTCAACAATAACCGCTACAATGGACAAATACTTTGGAGTAAACGAAACAAATACCATAGCAAACATGTATGGAAATCCACTTGCTTACCGGTCTAAGTTGAACGAAACCGCTTATGGAAGCCACCAGACAAATGTCACCACATCTTACAACGCAAGGCATGCACTTATAATGGGGCAGCTTTCCACAAAGTACAACCTCAGCACACTTATTTCTGCATATACAGATCTTGAGAAGGTAACAGGCAGTTCTTTATCCTATATTCAGGTTGACCATGGACTCTACCCATTCTCAGGTTCAGACCCTGGAATTTTCTATGCCCCGGCATACCTTACAGACACACCTTCATATACTGCCCATGGAGAGGTTGTTCCGACAAATTACTATAACGTTGTCGCTGTTACAAGCACCGGTGCCCAGTATACTTTAAATAAACTTCCTGCAGGTGCAACGGTTAGCCATTATCTGCTGAATTATACATCTGCGTTTTACAACACAACCACATATAAAACTATATACGGGTTCCCTGAAAATCAGATAAACAATGTAACACACGTATACCCTGCATTTAATATGAGCAACTTCGAGCTGGCTTATTATGCATCCGAATATAATCCCACAAGTAACGCAAATTCCAGCACTCCTGGGTGGACACTTATACCAATACAGACGGCGTACACATACCAGAAGGAAGGAAAAGGAACAGAAGTCCTTCTTCCGGCCAGCCTGCTCGGAAAGGAGGATCCAATCATCCAGTATTATCCCGGTGCAGTAATAAGCGGCAGGGTAACATCAGCCACAGGCGCAGGCGTTGCCGGTGTCCATGTGACAATAGACGATCAGTATGGAATACCCCATGAGATTGTTACAACAAACAGCACCGGATATTATACAATCACAGGATTACCGGGAAATGACACACTTGTTTATTCTACAGGAAGTGTAAATTCTCTTTCCATGAATGGCACAAATATTATCGGTACCAGATCTGTTTATGTATCCAGTAACCAGGGAAACAGAATAGGCAACTATAACATATCCGAAAATATGTCACTTCCTAGAAACACTGTGTACGGTTATGTTTCAATTGATAACACAACATCATCTCACAGCCTGAATTCCGGTACAGTTACATTAACAAATTCAACCTACGGCATAACAAGAAGTGTGCCTTTAACAAATGGCATGTACGAATTAAACACTGTTATACCGTACAATTATAATGTATCTGTAACTTCAAACGGAAAGACGTATACAAATTTCACAACACTGAGCGTTACTGGAAAGGCCCAGCAGTTATCTAATTTGACAGTAAACATGGACCAGGTTAAGGTCGCCGTTTCTGTTGACGGCCTCGGTCTATCCGGATACACTGTATATCTCAATGGCACCTCGGGTAATTATATGCTATCAGGCGTGACGTCCAGCAGTGGCAATGCTGATTTCGGAGTTTATCCAGGAACCTATAATATTACCGTAAAGGCTAACGGCACAGAGGACAAATCATCTGTTACAGTAACAGGCTGGGGCAGTACAAAGTCAGTTACCATGACACCTGAACTGAGTGCAAATGTGACAGGTAAAGCATCACCCGGTGCAACGGTAACTTTCTATTTCAATGGCATAACTTCTGACTATTACAATGCAACTGCCAACGCCACCGGAGATTACTATCTGAATATGCCGTACGGTGTGTATACCATATATTCTAACACATCAAGCGGATCTTATCTCCAAACCTTAAACGTTACAGGCAACACCGTACAGAATATAACATATAAAAGATCATATGAATACAATATAACATCTACCATGGCAGGTGCAAAGTATTACAGTGGGCATTATGAGATACTGGCCACAAATCCTGATGCATTCCTGTATTACAGCTATTCAAATTCCAGCAAGCCATACAGCATATACCTGCCCTCTGGAAGTTATTCTTTCTCAGGAACAGGAACATACAATGGCAAAACCCTTGCAGGGTTCAACCAGTCTGTTTCACCATCTGTCCATAGCGTTTCACTTAATCTGAACTATAGCTATTCGCATAAAATATCTACATCAACAAATAACACCATTGGGTATGCAACACAGGGAATACTTGTAGCATACAATAGTGGTGTTCCCTATTACTACTCTGAACTTAATGGCGGATCAGCAACGATCTATGCATATAACAGCAGCACAGTGAAAATAATGTCGCCGTTCTATTATAATACTACAGGAGACTCTGTTACAAATCCTGTATACAATGTAACACAGAAGATGGTATCTGTTTCAGTAACATTAAATAATGACTCAAAGATTGCTGATTACAATGGAACCATTACACTTACCGGCCTATACAATACATACACGCTTAACATGACAAATGGCGTTGCCATTAAAGAAATAGCCGAGGGAGTTTATTACACCAGCGTTTCAAATAGCAGTGCATATATAGTTCCCGTACTGACAGGAACAGTGGTCAATAGTTCACTATCACAGAAATTTGTAAAGAATACCGACCTTTACTTTACACTGAAGGTCAATACAACCAAAATTACAAATTCCGCCAGCACCCTATTCAATTCTACTGGAGTTAATGTTGGGCTGGACCATCTAAAAGCCGGCATATACACATTGTTCTCCTATAACTCCACCGAGGCAAACATGACAACAATAGATCTGGTAAAAAATATGACAGTAATTCCCAGCTACGTTACAGCATACAAGCTCAGTATTACAAACAATCTAGGCATAGCAGCTTCATACCATATCAGGAATGGAACAAAGATAATAACAACAAGCTCAGCAACGAATTTGACCATTCCATTACCATCACTGAATTACACAATAACATCTGCTGGTAATTTCACCAATTCAACAGGCGCATATACCTATGTAAATGCCACAGATCAGAATGTGACACCATCATCAACAGCTCATGCTTTCAATGTTTCCCTTATTCCAAAAGAAGTGTACGATACATTGAATGGTACAGTTATGTACTATCCAGATGTTGCATCTGCTGTATCTGGTGCAACAATAGCCATAACAAAGGATGGGAAAACAGTTGCAACAGCAACCTCTAATTCTACAGATCAGTACTCTGTAGGTAAATTAACACCAGGAATCTACGGCATTTATGCAAACTATACATCATCCGGCACTCACTATGCATACTTTGAAAATGTTACATTGAACCCTCTAGCAAATAAAACATTCAATGTGTATCTGTCTCATGCATATCCTGTAACTCTTACTGGCTATAATAACAGTGTGGCTGTGCCAACAAATCTTACAGTTACAGGTCCATCAATGTATACAACAGTACAGTCATACCCAAGCAGCATATATCTTCCAGTCAACGGAACCTATGAGTTTACCCTGACAAATTCAACATTACAGCATGGAATACCCGTGAATTACTCTGGATCTGTATCCTTATTTGTTAACAAATCTATTACGGAGAATGTTACACTTCACAAGGTTGACCTGTACAGGTATGTGCTCGCGGATCCGGCGGTGACAGGATTTGTGGGTGAGAACATCACAACCTCTGTGACCATAGAAAATAAGGGCAATACAAATAATACAATTCAACTTTACTCAGGAAACAGTACATGGGATCTTCATTTTAATTCCACCAACCTGACAATTCCAGTTGGAGAAAATGCAACAGTAAATATAACTACAGAAATTCCAATTGCACATGCAGGGAACAATTCAGTACCGGTTATGGCGAAGGTTAACGGAACCAACGTTAAAATAGGGGATATAACCATAAACGTGCTCTCTGGAGAAAGCTATAATTTCACATACTCTGACTACGCTGCTGTGAACGGCACTATAAATATGATCCCAATAACATTGAAGAACACAAACAACACTGCATTGAATGTATTTGTAAACATAACAAACGCTCCGAAATTAAAGAGTTCCTTCGATATAATGGCATATATAACATACAACGGCAAAAATATTACAAATTTAACTCTTAGTCCCGGGCAGTCTGCAGCCCTGTACATATATGCTTATGGAATAAATGGTAGAACATTGCATTCTGTAGGTATTAATTTCGAATCCAATGCCACCATTAACGGCAAAAATACATATGAAAACAAAACAATTACTCCTGTGCTGCCATCAGCTACAGTGGGAACAGGATCCTCAGGCAATCATATCATCAATGATTATACGGCAAATCCTGCAATCACAATCTATATAGGTATTGGTATAATAGTGGCTGCATTGCTGGCAGGTGTTATAGGGTCTTCAATCAGATCAAGAAAAAAGAGGTAAATTGAATGAAGTATAAATTAATAATATTATTTTCAGTGATTTTCGCACTTGTCGCGTTATCCGGATCAGCATCGGTGTCAGGTATGCAGAGCGCTCCAGCGCCTGCCGTTTCCACATCCAGTTTATCAGCAACTGTGTCCGTACAGCATTATGTTTACGAAAATGAAACATTCTACCTGAATGTAACCGAATCATCAGGTTATCATAACTATTCGCTGGCTGCATATCTTGGCGCAGTTAATGATACAGGCCTTTCACCTCTCTCATACTACAGCAATTCTACTACCGGAAAATTCTCCATACCAGTTACTGCTCCTGCGGAATGTGAAGGCGTATATGGATACATAGACGCCTATGCAATAAACTCTACCGGCCATAGGATTACTTATACAACAAGCTTGCCCACAATAAATGTAAGTAAGCCGGTGATTTTCAATGCAACAGTTGAAAATACAGACCCTGTTCCCATATATAATATAACCCTAACATACACTGTAACACACGGGACATCATCCAAGGCGGTCGGGATCAGCCATATAGACGAAATAAAGGGGAATTCAACATATACGAATAACATTACTGTCCCATCAGCCCTTATATACAAAGGAAAGGACACCCTAACTGTAACCACCAATAATCCAGTAATCACGCTGAAAGGAAAATCATCTGTGGTGTTCTATAATGGTGCAAAGCCCAATTATGACTGGGTTTACTACATTGCTGCAGTGGCAATTGCATTTGCAATATTCCTGATAGTTGCCTCAGGCAGAAGGAATACAGTCCGTGTACCAAAGTGGAAAAGGTCCAAATCAAACAAGAAAACGCAGAAAGCACAGAAAACTAAATAACAACAGTGTAAAACCTTTTATTTAATTATATATGAAATAAATTTTAAATTAGGGAATGAAGGGTGGTGAACTCTTTTTCATAGATATTCTTTCTGCTAAATTTTACCGGTGTCCTTGATATATCGTATCTATCATCAATCAGTGATATCCTGGCTGCAGAAAGGGCATTATCGTGCACCTTGTGTGGGGTGCTTGTATTCTCCTCATTTACTATTATAACAGGGGCGAGATTCTTTAAATGTTTGATAATAATATCCCGATTTGGTCTGTCTCCATTTCCAATTTTAATCATGATGTAACGATAGCGGTAATCTCCTATAATATGAAGAACACTTTCCCTGATATTGCCTATTACCGGGCATTCCCATGCCTCCATGAGCACACCATCCGCCATCACGGCAACTCCAGGTCTCGGCCCCGGGTCAATTCCTATAACAATTTTATCGAATTCATCCCTGTTTAAAAGCATTGGCAGGCATTTCCTTATTCCTTCCAGTGAATTCCTTGCCTTTATCTGTCCGGGAAGTGTAAATGAATCATTAACTGAGCTCATGATAACGTTTATATCAGACGGTATATCATAAAGGTCAGTTATGCTGAAAAAGGGCAGATTCCACCTCTTTAAATCCATGACAATATCATGGTAAAACTTAAAGTCGTGAGTATATATTCCTACACGGGTCATCTATATAATTAAGTATTTCATTATTAATAAATTTTTACTCTATAAAATATTTATTTTATTTATTTTCCGAGGCGGCAATTGAATAACCAAGAACATTTGCAAATTGCATGTCTTCAGGTGGAACCTTGACAAGATATCCAGGAGCCAGTTGCTCAAGTTTGTCTCCTATAAGTATAGAACCACCCCCAACAGGAATCAGTGATGTTATCCTTTCAAGGTTATCTCTTAAATTTTCTCTCATCTCATCAACAATCTTCTGTGCCAGACTATCCAGTAACGGTCCAGACACCTCACTTCCGCCTATTTCCTGCTGTTTGAAAGTTACTTTCTCTCCTATAGCATCACGAGCAACATCAGCTGGCACTACAAAACCAGTTTCCCTGCTTATAGACTTGCTCATTCCGGACACGACGTCTCCTACCCCCGCCTCTATGCTGAAAGATTCTGCAGTAATGGGTTCCAGATTCCTCAGATTTATTGTTAAAACATCTGTTGTTTTGTATCCTATATCTATTATCACTGCATTTCCATACTGTTTCTTTATAAGGCCCTGATTAAGCAAATATATGGCCGCACCAACACCTTGTGGTCTCATAACCAATTTTGATATTTTGAACTTTTGCTTGTCACCAGAGGCATCCTGTAGCTCTATCTCCATACCTTCCAGCAGTTTGGACGCTTCTTTTACTTCTTTGTCAAAACTTCCAAGCTGGGTTCCGCTTGAGAGGACTATATCGGCATTCTGGGTTTTTTTTCCTATGCCGCTCTTCCAGAGTGCCCCAGCAAGTAACTGCATAGCATTCGGATCTGTAAGTCTACCGTCTCCCTGCGGCTCTCTTATATTTGATCCGGTTGCATCATCTCCAAACATGAAAGAGTCACCACCATTTATAGAGAGTACAGGAACATTTCCTCCCAGTCCCCAATCCCTCGCTTCTGCAGGAGACCATCTGGATGGGAACTTGCTCTTTTTATTATTTTCTGTTACCACCTTTGTGTCTCCATATCCTAAATCCACCCCCAGGATTGTCATCTCAAAATACCTCCATATAAATTCATAAGAAACAATTATCCTTGAATATATAAACTTTTCTTCAAATATATTAAATAATTATGATATAGTTATATATTAGTGTCATACTATGTCATGCAATATAGAATATGTTCTGGTTTATGCAAAAGAAAAGTAAGAAATCATGAAAAACCTTATTTAGCCTCAGCTGTATGACTATATAGCTGTGAGAATCGGAGGCGGTTGTTATGCAACTTGACCTTTGAGGGCGTTAGTAAGAATAGCCGCCCTTCGACTCGATTTCATACCTTATTAGTAATTAATAAGGTGAATAGGAGTTGCATAATTAATATCTCTTAATTTATTGTACCAATAGACCTTTAATATTATTCCGTGCATAATATTTACAGGCTTTACTGTCCTTATATTACCATTCGGGCAAAAAGCTATGGGTTTCTTTTCCATAAAAAACCAATAAATCCACTCTATTTGACTTAACAGTCGATTTATATTAACCTTGAATTTCTAGCAAACTGAATTATATAACTGACTAGCAATGGAAGAAAAATTTGTAACTATAATTGTTTCTATTTTATCAAGTTACAGAAGTAATTTACTGCATAAAAAAATAAATATGGATTTGCAATACATAC
Source organism: Thermoplasmata archaeon (assembly GCA_021806295.1). Lineage (GTDB taxonomy): Archaea > Thermoplasmatota > Thermoplasmata > Thermoplasmatales > Thermoplasmataceae > Ferroplasma. The sequence continues at coordinate 191 of JAJZXS010000001.1, read as the reverse complement.
AGGCGGATAGGTGGCAGAGAAGCTATGCGTGAGACTGCAGATCTCATCTACTTGGGTCCAAATCCCAACCTATCCTCCTTACAGTTTATAAACATTAAAGGGCATATTATATAATCAAGGTTCCAGCATGCCATAAAGTACCACAGCGCTGTTGTGATCCTTATTTCTGGAGGAGTAGATTAGAGTAATAT
>JAJZXS010000016.1 GCA_021806295.1 Thermoplasmata archaeon | reverse complement strand
ATATAGGTCCTTGTCTGCCTGGAACCATGAACCCATCCCATCTGGGATTCCAGGGGTGCCTCTGCTACCTTGGATGCTAAAATTGTTGCCCTGGTATGCCTGAACAGATGCGGGTATATCCTCCTGGTTATCCCGGACCTTCTCTTTGCCTTCAGGATCATGGACCTGACCTCATCGTAGCCCATCCTTTCATTTTCCTTCATTAGAAATAGCCAGGAATCAGGATCCTTCAGTGGATGGTCATTCAGGTACTCTTTTAAATAATATATGGAATCCCCAATAATCCTTACTTCCCTGAATCCTGTTTTTCCGGTAACAGCGATAATGCAGCCGTAGTCATCGAACTTCAGGTCCCTGATCTTCATGGTAAGCAGTTCAGAGATCCTGCACCCCGAATCGTATAATAATGAAATCAATGCCCTGTCCCTTGAATTCCTGCACCCGTTTATCAGCTTCACTTCCTCTTCCCTGGTAACCAGGGATTCCGGCTTAATCTCATGGGAAGGATGGGAATTGAACTTAATCCATTCAACACATTCAGGATACCTCTTATTATTGCCTAAAAGCCATTTATAGAACTTCTTCAGTGTAACGTAATATGACTGTATGGCATTCTCCGAGGGCCTATGATCATCTGGCCCACCCCATTTAACCCTGGAATTCAGTATGCTGGATATGGCCATTTTAATTTCCTTCTTGCCAGGATCCAGAAACCTATCCCCCAGCATTACGGCTATTTTCCTTAACCTTATGATATATGCGTATTTTCTCCCATCCGACAGGCCTGAAAAGGTTAAATCATCTATGAATTCCTTAATCTTCTCTTTTGATTCCTGGCTTATATCTATGCTATCCAGTTTCTTAATCTCCCTCTGGAGATACAGGGCATAATCCATATATGATAAAATGCATCGAATGAATATAATGATTTTGTATGTGCATTGAGTATTTTACGGGATGCACGGCACCTGCATTTTTAAGTTTATAACATAATCATTATTTTATAGTGAAAATTATAAGTAATACTTACAGTTGCAGGTAAAAATATCCATCTGCCTGTTTTCTAACTATTTCCTCCACTGCTGCATTTACCATACCTATTCCGGCGCCGGTATCAACCTCCTCCTCACTGAGTTTCATTTCTTTAAGTGTATTTCTGCAGGCATTTATTTTGATCCCTGACTGTATAAGTTCTTTTACAGTGGGAATATACTCGTTTCCCTTCAGCAGGGTTTTCACTGCAGACCTGTTGAAAACAACCTCTATATTTGCTTCCGGCATGGAATTTTTTAAATTTTTAATCTGTTTGAATATTGTTTTTGCCATTGAATAATCATTTCCACATATAATTACGTTATACATGTTAGAAGATTGCATGAAATTATAAATACATTGGTTAGCCTTTAAGTACTGGCAAATCAGGATTTGATTCAACAGTCAAAATAAATTAATATACCTTAGAAATATTGGTTATAATGGATTCTAATCAACTTTTTAAAATTAAAAAAGGAAAGGCATTTCAGGATGTGGTTCCCGCAAGCCAGAAAAATAATATTGTAGCCGCACAGTTAAATGGTAGATTATATGACCTATCAGAAACATCCCCTGAAGAAGGAAACATAGAGCTTATCAGCATTGGTTCCAGGGAAGGTGAAAAAATACTGCTTCACAGCGCTGCACACCTTCTGGCAAACGCCATAGTGGAACTTTACCCTGATGCACTGCCCAATACGAGCAATGAGGGAGAGGATACATTTTATTATGATTTTAATATGCAGCCAATATCCATAGAAGATTTTCCAGTAATAGAAAAGAAAATGGAGGAAATTTCTCATAAGAATCTGAAAATAGAGAAAAAAATTCTACCAAAACTGAAGCTTCTGGAAGAATTCTCCGGAAATAAATATAAGCAGGACAAGATCAATGAAAATGTAAAGGATGGCAGTGAATCCAGCATGTATATCCAGGGAAACTACAAAGAATTCTGCAGAGGGCCGCATGTACCATCCACCGGATTTGTGAAAGTTTTCAAGCTTTTATCTATATCAAGTACCAATTATGGGGGAGATGTAAATAAGGAGAGAATGATCCGGATTTATGGAACTGCATTTCCCGACAGGAAGATGCTGAGAGAATTCCTGCAGAGGCGGGAAGAAGCTATGAAAAGAGACCATAGAAAAATCGGCCAGGAAATGGATCTCTTTACCTTTGACAATGAACGGGCTCCAGGAATGCCTTTTTACGCTCCAAACGGTGCAGTAATCAGAAATGAACTCATAAACTATATGAAAGAACTCAACGCAAAAAGTGGCTGGGAAGAGGTATGGACAGCCCATGCATTTAAGGATATTATATGGAAGCAATCGGGCCACTATTATAAGTATAAGGATGATATGTTTCTATTTACACTGCCAAACGGCGACAGCTATGGATTGAAGCCTATGAACTGCCCCGGCCACATAGCAATCTTTCAAAGGAACATTTACAGCTACCGTGATATGCCCATAAAATACTCAGAGGCTGGCACTGTTTACAGGTATGAAAAATCCGGTGAGATGGGAGGATTAACAAGGCCAAGGGGATTTACCATTGATGATGGCCATGGGTTTGTCAGAGAGGATCAGATATTTGATGAAACCGTATCACTTCTGAAAATAATTCCATCCATATTTAAAACCATAATGGGCACAGATGAAATTACGTATGATCTCAGCGTTATGGATAAGGAACACCCAGAAAATTACCTTATGTCATATAAGTGCTCATCCTGTGGAGAGAAATTCATGCTCAGGGCAGCATCACAGGAATTTAAATGTCCTAATTGCGGGTCTACAGACCTTGAGGCCGATTTCACAATGTGGGACAATGCAACCGAGAACCTGAGAAATGCTCTGGACAGCCTCGGTCTCAAATATACTGAATATCCAGGCGAGGCTGCATTTTATGGGCCGAAAATAGATGTGCATATAAAGGATGCTCTGGGGAGGCAGTGGCAGCTTTCAACAATACAGATTGATTTCTTCATGCCAGGCAATTTTGACCTTTACTATATTGACAGCAGTGATAAAAAGGTAAGGCCCGTAATCATTCACCGTGCCATATATGGAAGTTATGAGCGTTTTATCGCTATTCTTCTGGAACACTTCAACGGAAAACTTCCCCTGTGGCTTACGCCTATCCAGGCATATGTAATTCCAGTATCTGAAAACTACAATAACTACGCCAGAAGCATTAACCAGAAACTGATAGAAAACGGCATCAGATCAAAAGTTGATATATCAGACGGTACAATATCCAAAAAAATTAAACTGATACGACCAATGAGGCCGGCATACATAATAGTTGTAGGGGAAAAAGAATCAAGCAGCAACAGCGTTTCAGTAAGAAACCGCAATGATAAAACAAGAGAATACGGTCTTGATGAGTTTGTTTCAGTGGTGTTGAATGAAATAAAAAATAAGGATATAGGACAGGCATTCTAAACAGTATTGCCATGCCTATGTATTTTTATATGTAATATTTATACAGTACTATGTCCATAATACCTGCAGATTTAAGATATACCAAGTCACATGAGTGGTTTAAAATAGAAAACGGCATAGCAACAGTAGGAATAACTGATTTTGCACAGCATCAGCTTACAGATATAGTTTACATAGATATGCCCGGAAAAGGAACCAGGGGAAAGGCAGGCGACACACTTCTCACAATAGAATCTGTAAAATCTGCCGAAGACGTTTATTTCCCGGTAAGCGGGGAGGTAATTGAAACAAATCAGGAATTGAGTGAAAAGCCTGAACTGGTAAACTCTGATCCCTATAAATACTGGCTCGTTAAAATCAAAATGTCCGATGAAAAGTATGAATCTATGGGCCCGGAAGAGTATAAAGGCTACACAGGAGAATAAAATTATCCATGGACAGAAAGGATAAATATTATACAAGGGCAAAAAAGGAGAATTACAGAAGCAGGGCATCCTATAAACTTCTTGAAATACAGTCAAAATTTAATATTATAAAACCTGATAGCTATGTACTTGAGTTCGGTTCGTCCCCGGGTGGATGGACGCAGGTTGTCCAGCAATTTACTGAAAAACCAGTTATATCAGTTGATATAAATAAAATGGAACCCATAGACAATGTGTTATTCATACAGGGGAATATAAACGACCCTGGCCTTACATCAAAAATCAGGGATTCCATGATATCAGCCGGCATGAATTCTCTTGATGTCATTATATCCGATGCAATGATAAAAACAAGTGGAAATTACGATCGTGACCATTACGGTTCTTACCTGCTCTGTGAAAACGTTATGGAACGTTCCCTATCTTTACTGGGAAGTGGTGGAAACGCAGTGTTGAAACAGTTTCAGGGAGATTCTACAAATACATTCGTTAATACATGGAAAAAATACTTTAATTTTTATAAAATCACAAAACCAAATGCATCCCGCCAGCACAGCAGGGAGGTATACATTGTGTTCAAAGGAAAAATTTGAAATGCATAAATTGCGAAGTCATTCAGAATGTTTCATGTGCCCATCAAAATGCCTCAGTATACTTTTGTAATAATCATAATCCACAACACATACAATTTTTCTGCCATCGTACTCTTTCAAAAGGTTATCAATTCTATTTATTATATATTCCTCTCTGGCTGCATTAACCTTTTTGAAGGATTTTAAATCAACAGCCCTGTTCCATGCCTCCACGAATTCCTCAGGTGTTTGCTGATCAAACTTAAACCGGCTGACTTTTTTCTTTCTCATTGAATGCCTGAGCAAATCTGTGGTTTTAATGTATTTACTGTAAAGAATCTGATATTCTCCCTCTTCCATGTCAAGGCCTATCATTTCAACGTTATTCTCCTTGCAGTATTTTGTTGCTTCTATGTATACAGGTGATGGAGTCATAACTTCTCCGTAATTGGCCAGGTTAATGCCATAAAGTATTTCATAATCGGAAAGGTCTACCTCGAAGGGATCCTCTATAAAATCTTTCATGCCTTCTACCTGTTCTGGAGAAATGGTTATAAATATTATATCTGGCCTTTTTTCAAGAAGTTCCTTTCTCAGTTCGTCTCCATCACGCACAAGCCCCTTGACCCCCCCAAATATATATAACCTGTCATTAACCTGGTACATCATATTCATTTTTCTAACAGTTCATTAAAGCGGTCAATATCATAAACCTTTCTCAAATCATTAAAATTAATTATCCGGCATCCATATACATCTTTTCTGGATGTTCTCTCTTTGTTGATTATGATAGGTATCTCCTCCAGCACATCACTTATCTTTTTTATGGATTTTATTCTGTTTAAATTTTCTCCTGTATCATTGAATGTTCCAACTATCAATCTTGAGTCAGAGCTGAAGGAAAGGCCGTCAAATGGATTCCTGCTTATATACTCGGAAACATAGCCTATGCTGTTCATAATGCTCAGAACTTCACTGATAAACTCACTCGCCGGACTTACTGGCATATCCGGTTCAGCTGTTATGGATATATCAACCTCACGGCTGATGTCTCCCTTGAGTATTGACTCAAGTTTAAGGTATATATCTATTGTTGCAGAGCTCCCTGATTCATATAGGGATACCGACCTTCTTGAGACACCCAGTTTCTGTGCGATGTAACCTATTGAGTAATCTTTTTCCTCCCTGAGATTCCTCATTTTCTGCCCATTTATTCCAACGTAAAATCCTCCAGGAGCAGAATATATAAAAGGAGCCTCTCCATTTATATAATCCTCGAAACTTTCCAGTGAAAGTATAGGTACACCGTGCCTGAAATAAAGGACTCCTCTTTCAAGTTTTCCATTTCCGGCCTTTTCCCCGATGATCAGTGCAGTGGAATCAGTCATTGCACTCATCTTAATAAGAGGAACTACACCTATCTTGCTGAACGTATTCACATTGTAAAGAATCTTGAGTATGTATCTTTCACTACCCCTTCTGCATATTAAATCAAAGGTGACAAGTCCGTAAAGCCCTGGCTCTGAAACTGTAAAATCATTCTTCTTAAGAAAATCGTATATATTTTTTATTAGTTCCTGCCTTGGATCCACGATATACTAAAAATATGGTTACATATATATTTTTCTATTATATCTAATTTTATATAATCTAATTCAAATATTATGCTCCCTCAGGCTTGAGGATATTTTATGCGGGCATATTTTTATTTCACATTTATCGCATATAACATTTAACTTTTCCGGGGAATTGATAATAATTCTGTTCACCCCGGCTATCCTATCAAGACCCTGAAATGTCGATCCATCCAGCTCATTGTAAAAAATAATCCTGATGAAATTCGATTCATAGTCAGAATTCTGTGAATATACCTCTTTGATATTGGATGTATGATTCCTTAAAATATCCATGACCTCAACTATAACCTTTGAATACATTCCTTTATCTATATATACAGTTACAATTTCATTTCTCATTAACAAGGAGACCCTTTTTATGTCAGGGATCACAGAAATATTCTGCATAATCTCCTTAACTACTGGATTTTCATTTACGAATTTAATAGTTTCATACAGCGTCCTGCGGTTCACCTTTATAGCATTTGCAATGCTGCTCAGCGGGACTTCTATATTGTTTACAAAAAATTTATCATTTACTATGGATATCCCGTTTGCATACAGCTTTTCGATTATCTTTTTCTTTACCGGATATGATTTAAAGTATTCATCGAAGACCAGCTGCATACATCTTAAATCCTGTATCCTATAAATACTTTATATGATACTGCTTTTGGAAAAAATTCGAATATCCCTATATGTGCATGAATCCCATGAAAGTCTGCTGTTACAACATTAACAATATATTTCGAAGTTAATTAATAAATTGCTTTTTCAATTAATTATTTGTCATTGTATTTGATTTCAATTACCGTAAGAAATTATTATAAGTAATAATACCATCACTTTATATGTACGGAAAAGTACTGATATGTGACCCCGTTGATAGTGTGCTAAGGGAAAAATTGAGTGATAAATTTGAAATAGACTACAATCCTGAAATATCTGCACAGGATCTTCTTAATGTCATAGGAAATTATGATGTTGTTGTTGTTAGAAGCAGAACCAAAATTACCCGGGATGTCATATCCAGGGCCAAAAAATTAAAGATAATTGCAAGGGCCGGAATCGGCGTGGATAATATAGACACAGATTATGCTGAAGAAAAACACATAAAGGTTGTTTATGCTCCCGGATCCTCTACAGAGAGTGTTGTTGAGATCACACTTGCAATGATGGTGATAGGTGCCAGGTCCCTGTTTAAGGGCATAGAAAATACAAAAAAGAATAATTTTACAAAATTAAAGGGAATTGAACTTGAGGGAAAAACTCTTGGAATTCTAGGATTCGGGAGAATTGGCAAAGCGATTGTAGATGCAGCTAAGGTTTTTAAGATGAATTTTATAGCATACGACCCTATGCCTGTTGAATATCCAGAATATGTTAAAAAAGTTTCTCTGGAGGAACTTCTCCAGAATTCAGACGTTATATCAATAAACGTAACTATGAGGAAGGATTCCCCATATATACTCAATGATCCTGAACTGGCGAAATTAAAAGAAGGGGTAATAATAGTCAACACCTCAAGGGCAAGAGCAATAAATGGAAAGGATATGCTTAAATATTTAAAAAATGGTAAAATATCGGCTTTTGTAAGCGATGTATTCTGGAATGAGCCTGCAAAGGAAGACTATGAACTGGAAATGCTCAGCATGGATAACGTGATGATAACCCCGCATCTTGGAGCCCAGACGAAGGAGGCCCAGAAGAGAATTGCCATAATGACTGCTGATAATATAATCAATGAGTGGTAATAATGCTGTTAATTCCGGGTCCTGTTGAGGTCCCATTCTCGGTTGCGAATGCAGGCTCCTATGTTGTAAATCACCGCTCTCATGAGTTCAGGCAAATTATGGAGGAGAACCAGTCTCTTCTAAATAAATTTTCAGGTGCGTATAAAACTGTAATGGTTACAGGATCAGGCACTCTGGCCGTGGAAACCATGGTATTTTCTCTAATAAAAGAGGATGACCGGGTTCTCTCCATCAGCTATGGTGATTTCGGTGAAAGGCTTATAGAATCTATCTCAAGAAAAACAAAAAATACCCAGTTTATAAAATATGATATGCTTGATATGCAATTGCTGTTAAATGAAATCAGGGACAGGGATTACGACAAATTATTTTTAGTGCACAATGAAACATCGAATGGAACCGCAATACGTGATATGTCTGAAATCATAAAAATAGTGAGGGGTAAGGGGGCAAAGCTTTTGATTGACGATGTTTCTGGTTTCGGCGGTTATTCCATGGGAATGGAAGGGGTCTATGCTATGGTAACCGGCAGCCAGAAAAATATTGCAGCTATCCCGGGAATCGGAATAATATTCCTGTCCAGGGAGGCATGTGAGGATATGGAAAATGTACCATCAGTTAACGCTCCATTCTATCTTGATCTTAAAACTTCCATGAAGTTTCTCGACAAGAATGAGACAGCATACACACCGGCTACAGGCGCATTTAAATCTATGAACTTAGCATTGAAAATACTTGATCGGGAAGGATTCATCAACCGTGTAAACAGAATAAAATCGTCCTCACAGTTTATAAGGGATAAACTCGCAGAAAACGGTGTGAGAATATTTGGCAATAAGGATATATATTCCAGTACCGTTGTTTGCTTTTATAATAACGATAGTGAAATGATAAAAAAACTTCTAAATGCTGGCATTTCTGTGTCAAGAGGAATGGGTTCAATATCCGGCACTACTCTTAGAGTAGGTACAATGGGAGTTATAAATAACTTTTATATAGCCAAATTTTTGAATACATATTTCAAATTATCCGGTGTTAATAAAACAATAAATATGGATGAAATACCTGAGGCAACACGGCTCCCGGCATTCCTCATGGACGATATCAATTTAGCCTGAAACTCAGCCTTTTGTGTCCTTTTCCCTTATTTTCTATTTTTAACATTTCTATCTGCCCAACTTCTTTTGTATTTGCAACATGGGTACCTCCGTCGGCCTGGAAATCAAAATTTTCAATTTCTATTATTCTTACAACCGGCAGTTTTTCTATTAACTGTCTCCCTGGCTCTGTCCTTGAAAGCCCAGGAATCTTGAGGGCCTCGGATCGCTCTATCTCACGCTGGTATACCTTCAACCCCGAATCAACAATATCCTGGGCTTTTGATATTATCTCTGAAATAAGCTCTTTATCTATAATATCAAAGCTGAAATCAACCCTGGCATGGTCATCATATATCTGCCCCCCTGTAAGTAAGCCATTCTTGTAGTCGTTGTTTACCACCCCATCAATTATGTGTACCGCTGTATGGTACCTCATATGTATATAACGCTTTTCCCAGTCTATTATGCCATGTACCTTATCACCACTGGCTAAAGTCACAGGGCCGTCGGCAATATGCATAATTGTGCCATCTTCCTGCCTAACATCAACTATGCGTATATCGCCATTTATCGTTTTCAGAATTCCCGTATCATTTGGTTGCCCACCACTTGTAGGATAAAATAATGTTCTATCTAACACAATACTTCCATTTTCAGCAGAAATAACAGAAGCATCAAACTCTTTCCCGTACATATCGGTATAATACAGTTTTTCAGTCATCTATTTTGTAATGCGATATATTATATTAATATACTTTGTCTTTAAATAAGTATACATATTTGTGCAGTAATATTTATATATCATATTAAAATATCAATACGATAATTATGAGTTTGATAAGAGAAGAGGATGCAAAATTCCTGAGAGAGGATTTCGAGAAAAAATTAACAAACACGGTAGACCTGGTAGTTTTTACATCTGAAGATAACAGCTGCAAGTACTGCAAGGACACTCTTAACCTTGTTGATGAGGTTGGTGCGCTCTCAGATAAGATAAATGTTGTAAAATACGTGTATGAGAAAGATAAGGAAATGGTTGAAAAATACCAGGTTGAGAAATATCCTGCAACAATAGTCGCAAGGCATGGTGATGAGGATGGAAGAATTATTTACTATGGTATTCCATCAGGATATGAATTCGGGTCACTTATAGAAGACCTTGAGAATGTATCAAGTGGAGAGGCTGACGTATCCAAGAAGGCTGTTGAACTTATCTCAAAAATAGAAAAGCCTGTGACCATAAAAGTTTATGTAACACCAACATGCCAGTACTGCCCGAAGGCCGTAATTACAGCACATAAATTTGCCCTGATGAACAAGAACATAAAGAGTGAAATGATAGAATCACTTGAATTCGATAAGGAAGCATCAGACGCAGGGGTTTCAGCAGTACCACATATAGTTATAAATGATGATGTTACATTCCCCGGAGCATATCCAGACGACCAGTTCGCAGAGTATGTGATGGAAGCCTACAACCACCAGGAATAATTTTTTTATTTTTTGTTTAAGATAAATAGAAATTTTATATAAGAATTTTAAATACACTAACTGCGCCATCGTAGCTCAGCATGGTAGAGCGGCTGACTTGTAATCAGCAGGTCGGGGGATCGAATCCCTCCGATGGCTTATGAATTTTATTCAGTAGATTCAGTATATAGTTCCTATTCCTGAATACATAGATTTTATGCCTGTACCATTTTTGAATCTTGCTAGCGAGAATTGCGACCAGTCAAATAATGAACTCTCCGGGGCAATACCGGTTACCATATCAGCAACAATAACCCCATAAGCAGGAGAAAGTTTGAATCCGTGCCCGCTTAATCCGGCACAGATATATACATTTTCCATCCCATTGGAGGCCATGGAATCGATAATGGCCTGGCCATCCGGTGACATATCATACAGACCTGATATGGCCGCAACAATAGACGCATCGCCCATTGAAGGAATCCTTTCTGTTATTTTGGCAAGATACTCCTCTATATAACTATCGGTGACATGATCCTCAATATTTTTAGTGACATCAAATACCTGCTTATCTATGTGCGGGTCCAAACTTCCGATTGCTGTGAGCGTTTCACCCTCCATTTTATAATAGGCGGACTTCTGCGGGTCCCACAATGTTGGTTTTATTCCCTGGCAATTCTCAGGTCTCCTCACGTATATAATGTCATGTACAGATGCATATAATGGAGGAAGCATACTGTCATCAAGGCCTGAAGATCGAAGAAGATTATTTGTCCAGGTGTTGGTAGCCAGTATAACTGCATCTGCACTGTATTTTTTACCAGATGCAAGATAAACCGATGCACTTTTTCGTCCGCTCTCAACCTTTGTGACTTCCGTGCCTGTATATATTTCTGCACCAAGAGCCCTTGCTGCGTTTGCATATGCAGAGGCAGTTGCAACAGGGTCAGCATATCCACTTTCAGGCTCATAAAGTATGTAATCAAAATCACTGGAATCAATATCTGGGAAAAATTCCCTGACCTGTGATACTGATATCTCATTTTCATGAATTCCGAGTTCAAGCAGCATATCACGGTTTTTTCTTGCAGTTTCGGCGTTGTTGCCGTTAAATGGGAATACCATGCCAGTTCTTGTAAATCCTGAGTATCCAACCATGTTAAAATTGTTGAATTGATTTATGGAATATAGTGCCATTGATGCTATGAGCCTGTTACTGTAATGGGTTCTGACCAGTGCACTGGATTTCCCGGTATTTCCAGATGCAATATTGCCACGATCCAGTAATGTTACCTTTACGCCTCTTATTGCAAGATTATACGCTATGCTGCATCCAGTACTTCCCCCACCTACTATAATAACAGATCTAACAGATTTATCAAAAGGCATCATAATCTATATTAAATAACTATAAAAATATTATCTGTGAAACAAATATAAGTTAAATTATTCTAAAACTCAGTTAAAATATGTGGTCTTACCCCTGTCTTCATCCTTATTTTTGGATATTACATTCTCCTCATCGAATTCTATATATGATACAGAACCAACCGGTATGAGCCTCAATTTTGTTTTTCCATCAGATGTAATTCTGAATACCAGGGATCCCTCCTCGCCAAGAATAGCGTAGCCGAAATATTCCCCCTCTGTTACTAGGGGATTGTCATCCCCGCTTGATGAAACAACAGTATACTTACCTCCTTTCTTAATCTCTATCATATCCATGCGTGGATATAATATTCTATGTAAAAAGGTTTATTATATCATATGCAGTGGATAATTTTTATAGTATACTGAAATACTTTAGCATGGCCGGGACCTCATGTAAAGTATACACATCCGTTTTTTTCCATGATTTCAGCCACATGAGAGCGGAATTTGAAAATGGCTCCATGGACTTTTCAAATAGTTACGAAATCAGATATGATCTCTTTGGGTGCAGAGATACTGCAAATTTGGGGAAAATACTGGAATATTTAAACAAAAATCTTGTTGATTACATATTTACATTCAGATCAAGACAGCCTGACCAGATAACAACAATTTATAATTATGCCATGAATTATTCTCCTCCTACGGTAGACGTTGATATTGGATCTTTCAATTTCAGGAGGGACCTTTTTAATGATACAAATCTCATGGTTTCATTCCACGGTTTAAATGATGACAATGTGCACCTTATATTAAATAATATGTCAGCACTTTCCCCTGATATATATAAAATAGCCCTGCTTTACAATGATACAGGAAAATTTCTTGAGGATATAGATTATCTGTATCATTATAAGAAAGAACATACAATCAAACTTGCATATATACCCATGGGAAACAATAATAGCCTTTTCAGGCTTTTTTCTGCTATTGCTGTTTCTGATTATGCATATGCTTCATATAAGCATGCAACAGCCCCAGGTCAGATAGAAGCATCTGAATTTATTTCACTATTGAACCGTTTCAGAGAAAAATATGAATAATTCCCGTTGTAATTAGGTCAACAGCTATGGCTGTCAAAAGCAATCCCATTATCCTGGATATTACAATTGACCCAGTTTTACCTATCCTCTGGAAAATTCTCAGAGAATACTTTAGTATAATGAATGCCAGTATAAGTACAAGAATTACTGCGGCAATTACAACCATTCTTGACAGTATATCTATTCCGGTCCCATTAAAATAGATTATTGCCGTTGTTATGGATCCAGGGCCTGCAAGGAGTGGTGTTCCTATTGGGGCTATTGCTATTGCCTCCCTGTCAGCTGAGTCCTGCTGCTCTGCATTCGTGATTTTTGTCTGGGAGGTTTTTCCCTGCAGCATATCAAAACCGACCTTGAAAAGTAGAATACCGCCTGCTATTTCGAAATCATATATGCTGATTCCAAGAATATCAAATATATATACACCAAGGAACATAAAGCCGAAGAGCATTCCGGAAGCCATGTAAACGCTTCTCCTGATAACCTCCTTTCTCTCCTTCAGACTGTAGCCATCAGTGAGTGTGATAAGTATGGGCACTGCCCCTATAGGGTTAATTATTGCAAACAGTGCCACGAAGACGGTTATAAATAGAAGCAGAATAGCCATTTACCCACCATAATTAAAACGTATTAATTCTTTTGCCCTGCCGTCATTTTATTCATATGATCTTGTATAATTTTATAGTCCATATAAACCAAAAAAACCGTTACCTTGGCATCTATAAATTCTATACTTAAATAAAAATTTTTAAATTAAGATCACTGATAAGACCTATCCTCGCTATAATTGTAATAATTATAGTACTCTCCTTTCTGGGATCCTGTTGCCTCTTCACCTATTGCGTTGGTCATACTGCCATAGTATTTTTTGATCTTTTCCTCTACAGGGACATACAGAGAAAGTGCCTCCTTGACATCGGATTTTTCTATTAACTTATGATGATTTTCCACTGCCATATCGCCAGAGGCCCTTACTAGTCCACCAAGTTCCCTGAGCTTAAGGGTAAGAGCGTTGCTTTTGTGATCCTCAAGTGCCCTTCTTCTTCCTTCGTTTATAATGATATCCGTTGCATCTATGGCCATATTAGGTATTTTCCCATCCATATTGATTTCCTGGGCGATAAACTGGAGGTATCTCATTCTGTTCTCCTTTGTGTCCGGCATAGAATTTTCCATTAAAATTTCGTAGCCATTTCCAACAATCCTTGAACGGAGCGGGCTCAGTATATACTGTAAATCCTGTATATTACATGCTGCGACAAGTATGAAATTAGTAGGGACATCATCCACCTTTACACTTGCTCCCGCACTCTGTGGATTTCTCCCCACGATGGGGAACTTCCTTTCCTGCATTGCAGTGAGTATGAAACGCTGAAGCTTTCCTAAGTGTGTAATTTCATCGATAAATAGGACCCCTTCATGTGCCATATGTACTGAACCTGCAACTACACGTTCATATGGCATGGTCCCCAGCTGTGGGTGCCCGCCATATGGATCATGTCTTACATCCCCAAGAAGCTCAGTCTCGCTTGCACCGGTGGCCAGCACAAATGGATTCCTGTCGATGGGCACTATTACCTTGCTTGGACTTTTCTTCTCAAGTTTACGTCGTCTTTCCAGTGTTTTTTCATCTAATACCCTTATCTTATCGCCATATTTCTCGTATACTACTATCTCTTCCCTGTCACCGACTTTTCTGGTCTGGGTTACCCTGTCATTGTTGTTATTCACACCAAAGGCTACTCCTATAACGTTAAAAACATCGTTGAATGGCCCCTGTGTATTGTTTGCCGCCTTGCTGTTATTACAGTTGGGGCATACACTCTCTGTGGGCGGGGAATAAAAACCACAGTGGGGGCACTTATACCCCAGTCTCTGTGCAACATTGTCAGGCGCATCTTTGGGATCTATGATTTCTCCCTCTATGGAGTTCATTTCATGTTTTTCCTTCTCGATCTCACTGATAGTTCTTACCTCTACAAATGGCCTTTCTGGATATGATGGGTTATGTACAACCCTGATTTCTTCCTCCGGCCTGCTAATGTAAAAAGACATGGCCTGGGCTATCATGGATTTCCCGACCCCCGGAGGGCCAACAAGAAGAAGATTCCTCCTCTGTTTTGCGGCTATAAGTGCAAGGCGTACAGCTTCCTCCTGACCTATTACCCTTTCCAGCGGGCTTGTTGGTATTTTTAAATATGATGTATCAGGGTAATCGCTGTAATTCACATATGATCCCATGTAACCACCCTGATTCCGTCCGGCTTCTTTGTTACATGTCCCATTTTCATGCCGTAAATGGATTTAATACCCATGTTGAAAGCTATATCAACAAATCTCTGGGATATAACACCGCCACTTATTATTACACTTGCATTTTTAACCCCCTGCATGAGATCAACAGCATCTGAAATTGGATACCTTGCAACCGGATTTGATGTACTGTCATATATTTCAACTGCCTTGCTTTCATACAGTTCATTTAATTTATTCCTTACAAAGCGTGGGTCTTCAACATCCCTGATCTCTTCTTCTACAGTTGTTGCAGCAGGCTCACTCTGTTCTACATGCTTTTCTTCCTTTTCTGGTTTATGAGGTTCTTCCTTTGTTTCAGGCTTTTTTTCAATATTTACATTCATGTCTGCAACAGCCTTGTTGTTCTTCTCGGTAAATTCTTTGAGCTCCTCTATCATCCCATGCGATTCAAGATACTGATTTACAGGAGCCTTGTATTTTAAAGCTTTAACAATTTGCTTGTATGTAAGCTCCTCAACTTCTGTTCCAGGTGGGGCCCTTGCTATGAAATCCACATCAGCAACCTGTAGCATTTCCTTTATAATAAGTTCGCCTCCATGGTCACCGTCAACAAATAAGGTTACAGTTCTCGCCTTTGAGAGCTCCTTTACAGTTTTAGGAACGCTGGTGCCCTGAACGGCTATGGTATTTTTAATGCCGTACCTTAGAAGATTGAGCACATCATTCCTGCCCTCAACAACTATAATTGAATCGGACGTACCTACTGCAGGACCTGCTGGAAGGTGTTCCTCTCCGTATGATAAAATTTCTTTCTTCTCTACTTCCTCCCTGACAGACTGGATTATGCTTTCACTGAGGCTCTTTCCGTTTGTGCCCATTTTTTTATACAGTTCTTCTGCCCTCTGAATAACTTTGTCCCTCTTGTTTATACGTACATCTTCAACGTCCTCTATGTCTACCTTTGCCTTGCATGGGCCTATCCTGTCAATGGTTTCAAGAGCTGCTGCTAGAATTGAACTTTCTACCTGATCAAGCCCGGAAGGAATTAATACGAACCCTTCTGTTCTACCTTTCTTGGTATCTATTTCAACCTCTATCCTGCCTATCTTGCCACTTTTCTGTAAATCCCTTAAGTCTAATTCCTCACCTAATAATCCTTCAGTCTGCCCGAATATTGCACCAACAACATCGGGCTTTTCAACAACACCATCAGTTACTATCTTTGCTTTGATAACATATTTTGTTATGTTTGGATCGACATTCATTATTACCACCGTTATATGCGTTAATTAAGTCATTATGATAATTTTTAGTTACCATTAAATTGTTATGTTTAAAATGTATATAATCTATTCGTTGCCCAATATGATATGGTAATATAATTTTAGCATAAAAAATAACATCTATACATAATAGAAGATCTGGTCGACTGTGTACTTTATATTTTGGTTCAAATTTTTTTCATGTATTCCAGGTAAAATGCATAGTAAATATGTGAAGAAAGATGGAGTAACTTGCAAAAGGTTAAAATAAGGCAGATATATCATTTAAAGAATGATTAAGTTTGGTGTTGCAGGAATACCACTTACCAGCAAGGGGAGAACCTATATAGATTCTATCGAAGATATCGGGAACCTCGGATTGAATTCTCTGGAAGTCCAGCTGTTGAGGGTCAATGTAAGTGAAGACCCTGCGATTGAATATGTTGGTATGTATCCAAAAGATGTAGAGGATTCTATTATAGTTGATGTTTTAAGGCCAGATGAAAACGGGAATTATAAAAGTATAGGAACTGAGAATGAAATAGAGGAAGACGATATTATACAGGAAATTTTCTGGAATATGGCCCGTAACTATGAAGATCTGAGGAACGGTAGTGAAATAGCCAGGGAATTAGACGTGGACATCTCCATGCATGCCCCGTATTATATGGATATGCTTAACGGGGGAGAAATGGCTGAAAAATCTATCAACCATTTGAGGTGGTCACTCCTAATTGGTAGGGCCATGGGTGCAAAGAGAATAATCACACATACAGGATTTTATACAAAGAAAAAATCCGAGAGCCTGAAAAGGGCGCTTGATATATATTCAGATATAGCAAAGGAGTTTTCACATGAAAAGGGATACCCATACATAGGCATAGAGGCTGCTGGCAAAAAGGATCTATTCGGCACACAGAAAGAACTATTCTACCTGGCTGACAGAATTCCTGATATTGAACCTATACTGAATTTTCCACATATACATTCCATAAACAACGGTTCACTGATAGATGCAAAGAACTTTGAGGATGTAATAAATTCATTTGCAAAATATTCTAAATACGATCTCTATACAGAATTCGGCGGGGTCGAATATGACAACGGGAATGAATTAAAAATAACTGCGATAAAGCACGGGGATCTAAAATTTGAAACCCTTGCTGATGTTATCTCGTCCACAGATAGGGATATGGATATAATATCCATGTCTCCTCTTCTGGAACATGATGCACAG
This sequence comes from Thermoplasmata archaeon, assembly GCA_021806295.1. Lineage (GTDB taxonomy): Archaea > Thermoplasmatota > Thermoplasmata > Thermoplasmatales > Thermoplasmataceae > Ferroplasma. The sequence goes on along the minus strand of JAJZXS010000016.1, from coordinate 41,682 downwards.
TACATGGAGCTTATGTACTGGAGGGCACTATCAAAAAAATACCAGAAAAAACTTGCAAAGAAAATATAGGTGAAAAAATGAGAGAGTATCCTGTTAAGAAAACCGTAAAGATTAGCATTTCAACCATATCTGAAATTCTTAAATCCTACAATATGGATTTTGAAGAGAAGGATGGTCACATTCTGTCATCCTATCCAGGTCTAAAAAAAATAGAACTATGGACCGATGGCAAAAAGTTGTATGCAGAAACTGAAACAGATATGGAGTATAAGAATCCTGGTGAAACTATTAAATTCTTCAATAATTTACTGGAAAAATTGACCGGTTATACATCAAAGGAAAGAAAGAAGCTAATATCTAAATAGTTTATTTTATTATAAGATATAAATGTTTAAAGATAAAATTTACATAATCAGCATTGTAATAACAATTGTTTCACTATTCTTCTTTATTGTATCAATAAACGATCTTTTATTTGGCAATGGAGCGCTGATTCATTTATTTTCCCTTAAATTTATAGGTGCGTGGCAGTACTGGGTTTTGATTGTATCTGTGATTTTATTTTCTTATTTCGCATATATGTCATATTCCCTGATAAGCGATATGTCAAAATTCAAAAAACTCCTGCAAAGTTCAAGTAAAAAAACCTTTATTTCAAACATGCCCGACCTTGAACGAATATCTAAAAGATTCGGTTCCCACTACGATGACCTGCTTACTGAGGCCAAGCATAAGTGGGGCATCAAAAAATAATTATTTTAAGATATTTTTTACAAATTCTGGTAGATAAAATGACCCGGTCAAAACATCACTGTTGAAATATTTCCCCGTTACTGTAGACTCATCCCTTCCTACTATCCGGTCAGGGGATGCCATGGTAAAGGACCAGAGGCCACTGGGGTATGTAGGTATAAATGCACAGTATGTTTTTACATCCCTGAAAACTTCTGTCATTCCTTTATGTGCCATAGCAAGAGCCGTGGGCTGGTAATATGGGGACCCTGACTGTGTTACCACTATTCCATCTGTGGTTAAATGTGACTTTATGTCATTATAGAACTCCTGAGAAAATAATCCCTCTGCAGGCCCTACAGGATCTGTGGAATCAATTATAATTCTGTCAAACTTATCACTGCTTTCTTTTATGTATTTTATTCCATCGCCGATAATCAACTTCACTGCACTTTCCTTGAATGAAGATGATATTGCCGGGAAATACTTTTTGGCAACTTCAACAACGTTTCCATCTATTTCAACGTTAATTATGTTTTTAATCCCAAGGTCAACAAGGCGCCTTGCAGCACCGCCATCCCCTCCACCTATAATTAGAACCCTGGAGGGTTTTGAATTAAAGTAGTATGGCACCATTGTTATCATTTCATGATAAATATATTCGTCCTTTTCGGTTAGCTGAACAGTGCCATCTATAGATAGTAATTTACCGAAATCATAGGTGTCAAAAAGGTCTATCCTCTGATAATCAGTTTTTATTGAAAGGAGCTGATCCTTAATTCTGAAGGAAAGCTGCAGGTTGTCTGAATATCTCTCTGAAAACCAGTTTTCTATTAGTCTCATGGGAGTTTATATTTATTCCATATATAATTTTTAGGTAGACAGGTGATGCATTTTTGAATTATATTCACATTATCTCTGCTAATATTCAGATATATAAACTATGATATATATTAAAATCACGATTCTGATTCCTAAAAATTGGCACCAACCTGTAAAAACAGTACTCTGCTAGATTTTTTAGAGAAAAGTTTTTATATAACGAATTACATTAACTATTGGTGAAATAATGGTAGGCATAAGTGAATTATCAAAGAAAGTTGCCAGCACGACCAACACAACCCAGAAGAAGACAGCTGAAATAATAACAGCATTTCTGAAGGAGACTGTTGACTCAGTAAATGAAGGAAAGAAGGTAAACCTTGCTGATTTCGGCATTTTCGAGAGAAAAGAACAGAAAGAAAGAGTTGCAAGAAACCCAAAGACCAGGGAAGAAATAAAGGTTCCTGCCAAGGACAAATTTGTGTTCAGAGCATCATCTGCAATCAAATACAAGGATTAAAATACAAATATTATTTTTAAATCTATATTGGCAATTTTAAATTACCGATATAACTTACAATTTTTGGAGAACTCAACTATAAAATAATATACTGCAATGGAGTTTTATGAAAGTTCTGGGACTGGAAGGCACTGCCCATACTGTGAGCGCAGGCATTGTAGATGAAAAATCTATACTTTCCAATGTTTCTTCAACATACATACCAGCCTCAGGGGGAATACATCCTAGAGAAGCGGCCATCCATCATGCCGATAAAATTGTTCCGGTTATCAAGGAGGCATTTGAACAGTGCAATGCAACACCTGATGAGATCAGCCTGGTAGCCTTTTCTATGGGTCCCGGCCTGGGCCCCTGCCTACGTGTGGTTGCTACCGCAGCACGGGCTTTTTCAATAAAATACAATATTCCGGTAATAGGTGTAAACCATCCACTTGGGCATGTTGAGATAGGAAGAAAACTTTCCGGTGCGAAAGACCCGGTTATGCTGTATATCTCCGGAGGAAACACTCAGGTTATAGCACATGAAAACGGTTCGTACAGGGTACTGGGAGAAACCATGGATATAGGTTTAGGCAACATGCTTGATAAGTTTGCCAGGGATCTGGGAATACCGTTTCCCGGGGGACCTGTTATAGAAAAACTTGCATCCAGGGGAGACAAACTTCTTGAACTTCCCTATTCAGTAAAGGGGATGGATACATCATTTTCAGGAATATATACGGCTGCACGGAATCTCATTGGAAAGGAATCATCTGAAAATATATGCTATAGTGTCCAGGAAACCACATTTGCTATGCTGGTAGAGGTGCTGGAAAGGGCACTCTACTATACGAATAAAGAAGAAATACTCCTGGCCGGCGGCGTTGCCAGAAATGACAGATTAAGGGATATGGTACATCAAATGTCGGCATCTTCAGGTTACAGGGCGTATTTAACCGATAAAAAATACTGCATGGATAACGGTGCCATGATTGCCCAGGCCGGCATGCTTATGTATCTATCCGGCCAGAGGCAGGATATAATGGATACCAGGGTTAATCAGAAATTCCGGATAGATGAGGTTTCAGTTCCCTGGATTAAATCAGAGGAAACACGGATAAATGATCGCAGGGGGGCCGAAGCTTCCATAATTGATACGGAATTTTATGGCAGAAAAGCAATCAAAAAAACACGCATGGAAAAAAATTACAGGAATGCAGAACTGGGTAGAAGAATAAGAAATGAAAGAATCAGGAACGAATTCAATCTCCTATTCAAATTGAAGGAGAACGGAATAAATGTACCTGTAATCTATGATTTTGATAAATATGACTATTCACTAACAATGGAAAAAATTGAGGGGATAACACTTAATAAATTAATAAATGAGAATAATTTGCCGCTGGATAAAATAAGGAGCCTCGGCATTCTGCTGGCACATATGCACAACAAATTGCTTTCACACGGAGACCTAAATCCAAATAATATTATGGTGCGGGAAAACCAGATATATCTCATTGATCCAAGTATGGGGTCGGTCAGCTGCAGTATAGAGGAAATGGCTGATGATATCTTTCTTTTAACAGAATCTTTTAAAAGTCTGTTTTCTCAATTCAGCCAACCACTGGAAAAAACACTCATTGAATCATACAGTGAAGTATCAAATAATTACATAGAAATAGCCAGTGTCTTGGATGAAATAAGGCAGAGAAGGAGATACGTATAGATAACATAAATTAATTCTAATATGGGTGTGATATAGAATGGTGTTAAAATTTATAACAAGTAATGAACATAAATACAGGGAAGTTTCTGCAGCCTTCCAGAAAAACGGGCTTTACCTATCATGGCAAATGAAAAAATATGAAGAAATACAGGCTGCAGATAATGAGACTATTAGCAGGGATAGCTGTATGAAACTTGCAGAACATATAGAACAGCCCTTCTTCATTGATGATACTGGACTATATATAGAAAGGCTGAACGGATTCCCTGGGCCATATGCCTCGTATGTACAGGATACAATTGGCAATTCTGGCATAATCAAACTGGCTTCCGGATCTAATGCATATTTTAAAACGGTAATTTCCTTGATGATAGAAAATAAGGTACACCAGTTTACTGGAATACTAAAAGGAAAAATATCAGATGAGGAAAGTCTGGGAAACAAATTTGGTTACGACCCCATATTTATTCCTGATGGGTACAGCATATCCCTTGCGGAGCTCTCCCCTTATGAAAAAAATGTGATATCGCATAGGGGAAAGGCACTGGACAATTTAATGGGTTTCCTTATATCTAACCATATAAAGTAAACCTCAACTTAGGATGCGTAACTGGAACTGTAGGCCAGCAAATGATGCAATAAGGTCATCTTCCTGTGGCAAAAACATGGGCTGCAACATTTATTAATAAAAATAAACTTATATATCAATATATAATCCAGTATCGCCCACACCTGAAATGGTAAGGCACTCTATGTAAGAGCAAACAGTTATAAGTTGGGGAATAACAAGTTTCAGCAAAAACTTCAAAAAGAGGAATAAATAAAACTTAAGGTGTAGATTATGGTTGTAGCAGTAATTGCAGACAGGAAAACCGGCAAAACATACAAAAAGGAAATTTCAGAGGATGTTCTGGGTTCCCTGGCCGGCAGAAAAATCGGTGAAGAAATAGATGGCATATTCTTCGAAATGCCCGGATATAAATTGAAGGTTACAGGCGGAAGTGCGAATGATGGATTTCCCATGAAAAAAGATCTGTCTATAGCCGGAAAGAAAAGAATACTGGTATCCTACAATTCAGGCAGAAAAGGGAAAAATGGCATTAGAAAAAGGGTAACGTTCAGGGGGAACATTATAGGTTCAGATATATCGCAGCTGAATCTGGTTGTTACACAGTATGGAACAAAGCCTCTTGATGCCGGCGAAGAAGAGGAACAGAAAGGAGAACAGTAATGGAACAGCCTTCTGTCAACATAGGTATGGTTGGTCACGTTGACCACGGGAAGAGCACCCTAACTTTTGCCCTTACCGGAAAAAAAACGGATGTTCATTCAGAGGAAGTCAAGCGTGGTATTTCTATCAAGCTGGGGTATGCAGATACGCCTATATATCGTTGCACAGATGATACTGGAAAGGAATTTTACTCGAATAAAAAATCATCTGAAAATTGCAAACTTTCCCGGGTAATTTCAATTGTTGATGCACCAGGCCATGAAACTCTTATGGCCACAATGCTTGCAGGATCTGCCATTATGAATGGGGCAATTCTTGTGATAGCAGCCAATGAAGCATGCCCGCAACCACAAACGCGGGAGCATTTAACAGCCCTGGAAATAATGGGTATAAAGGAAATAATAGTCGTGCAGAATAAGATAGACCTCGTTACCCGTGAAAGGGCACTGGAAAGTTATAATGAAATCAAGACTTTTTTAAAGGGCAGCATAGCCGAGAATGCACCTGTAATACCCGTAAGTGCATATCATAATACAAATATCGATATAGTTCTGGAGGCCATAGAGAAAATCATAAAAACACCAGAATTCAGGGAAGATGACACACCTATGATGTATATCGCCCGGTCTTTTGACATAAATAAACCGGGTACAAAACCGGCAGACCTAAAGGGCGGTGTACTTGGTGGGGCACTTATACGTGGGAAATTAACAGTTGGCGATGAGATAGAAATTTCCCCAGGTGTCCAATCCACAAAAGGCAATAAAACTGTATGGGAAAATGTCACAACCAAGATAACCTCTCTTATGGCAGGTTCATCTTCATACAAATCAATAGTTCCCGGAGGTCTGGCTGCGGTTGGTACCGAACTTGATCCATTCCTGACCAAGGGTGATTCCTTTACTGGCCGGATAGTTGGATTAAAGGGGCATGTACCCAAAACCATATTCAACCTTGAAATGGATATACATCTACTGAACAGGGTTGTGGGTTTTGATGAAGAGGTGACAGTTGAGCCACTAAAGCCAAATGAAATTATAATGCTCACCATTGGAACTGCCAATACTATCGGATCAGTAACATCCATAAAAGACAACAGGGTCAGCGTCGCATTAAAATACCCGGTGGCTGCAAATATAAATGATCGTATGGCAATAGGCCGGCGTATATCTAACAGATGGCGCCTAATAGGTTACGGATCAATACTGAGCATATAAAAAATCAATCACAAAATATATCTCTGTACTAATAATAATAGATGTAATTCTTCTATCATTAATATATCCAATTATAATACTGGTTACTATGGAATTAAAGGAAAAAGTGGAAAGATATTTTGAAATAGAAAAATCGGCACTGGACAAAATACATATCAGTGTTCCTGAAGATTCGTACCTCTACGGCATAGCAAAAGACCATCTGGATATGGTGATGAACTACTATAACGATGCCAGATATTTCTACAGTAAAAATGATCTTATAAATGCATTTGCATCATTAAATTACTCGTATGGATGGATAGATTCTGCCATAAGAATAGGTTTATTCGATGGGGATTCCGATCACAGGCTATTCACTCATTTCAGATGATCATTAATTTCCCCAGGCTTACGGTCTACAGCATTTAGGCCAATATTATTTTTATTAGTGACCATATCTGTTTTTATGATATTTTCTATAATCGGACCCAGTTTTTTCTGTATATCTGCTGTCATACGGTTGAATGAATCTATGGAACGTGAAAGATTCTTTGATGTATCATTGAAATCACTGACAAATGTTTCCATATTGTTATAAAAGTCCTTTATTTTTACAGTGAGTTCATTGAAATTCTCTACGGTATTCACATCCTTCCATCCCATATGGACTGTTAGTAATAAAGAAATAAGGGTTACCGGTGTGGCCACAATAACCCTTTTTGAAATTGCTTCCTCTATCATCTCTGGCCTACTGGACATTACAGTACTTAAAAGGGATTCCATGGGCAGGAACATGACAACAAAATCTACTGAGCCATCAAATTTTTCCCAGTACCTCTTTGAGGCTAGCTCCCTAATGTGGGTATTGAATGCGTTTAAATATCTCTCTATCTCGCCTGGGTTAGTGGCATCGTCCTGACTTTCAAAGAATCCGCTCAGAGGAACTTTTGAATCTACCACTATATTCCTCATATTAGGCAATTTTATTATCATATCCGGTTTGGATTTATCTTCTGATACTGCCTGTTCTATAAAATCGCAGTAAGGCATCATTCCGGCTATCTCAACTGTTCTTCTTAGGGTTATTTCTCCCCATTTTCCCCTTATAGAGGGATTTTTCAGTGCACTGGAAAGTTTTATTGTGTCATGTTCAAGGTCTGTAATTTTCTTTGACAGGTTATCTAAATTGTCCTTTAAAGCGCCAGTTTCGGATTTCCTCTCATTTTCAACACTTTCTATATAACTCTGGTATTTCTGTAATGAATCCCGCAGTGGGTCTATGAGGCTATTCAATCTGAGCCCTGTGTTTTCTCTATCCGACCTCTCAGTTTCCAGTGCGTTCCTGAAGGCAACAGTGCTTGTATTCAGAAGATTTCTATTTTCTGACTCCATAAATTCATGCATGCTTGATCTCAGCCTGCCCTCCATATTTGTGTATAACTTTCTTGAAATTATGAAGTATAAAAGCATACCAACAGCAATTCCCGCAATAAACCCTATTATTACGTCTATGGCTCCTGAAAAATACATAAATAGTATATATTAAACTTATAAAATAAATTTGTCATACAAATTTAGGTTATTGTATGCCAAGATCAATCTGGTTTTCAATATATTTCCAGAATTTATCCTCTATCTCAAAACTCCATAGGGATTCGGGCACCTCAAAAAATGCCAGTTCAGGTGTAAGAAGAAAGCTTTCTAAAGCCGCGACCCCGAGATCCTGAAGCCATTTCCCCATTCCAATGCTAATCTTCACATCGTCTGGAGTACCTGAAACTGTAATTGAATATGCCCTGTCCATTCCTGCTATGCTTCTCAATAGTCCTTCCTTTGTTGCCTGTATTAAAGTTCCATTTGGGTGTTTCCCTAACTGTGTTTTGAACTTTTCGTCTGCAAAATATTTCTCAATAACCCCGGATAATTTATCCAGATCTATATTTTTTCCACTGAATTCCTTTACTTTGGTCTTCATGGTTCCTTATATAAATATCCATATATAATCTTTTGTCGAAAAAGATATAACAATATGCACATTAATAAAAAAGAACGGGTCCGAAGGGATTTGAACCCTTGACCGATGGATTAAGAGTCCATCGCTCTACCTAGCTGAGCTACGGACCCAGTTAGTTAAATAGGTTATGCTAAAATACTATTTTAACTTTTTATAGTTAAAACACTTGCTCAAAACTTGCTGAGCTTAAAGTTTTTATTAAGCACCACACCGGCAATAAGAACAATCCCGCCTATAACCAGAAGCGTTGTTGCAAAATCACCAACATATCCTATGTAAACAAGATATCCGGTTGGCCCGTATGTTATTGATGTTGCCGGTTTTGCTGTGGAAAATTCTATAAAAGAATAATTCCCCCTCGCCATGTTTCTATATTCCTTTATATTCCCGAAGCTGGTATATGTTGGCATTGACATGCTTGAAAGCATAGAAATATTCGTTATCTCACTTACATTTTTAGACATTACCAGTCCAGAATGGCTCGCCGGATTTGTTATGGATATTATAAAATTGTTAGAACTGACTGTTATATTCTTTGATATATATTCATTGCCTTTTACAGTAAAACTACTTTCACTTATTTTCGGTTTTTCAAAACTACTGTAAGCATATAAGGATGCACCAATAAGTACCATTATTATGCCAAGTATAAGTATCCATTTTTTCATAGGTGTCGCTAATATCCAATAATGTTTTAAATTATAAATTGTTTAATATATTCTACAAATACTGTTATATATAGAATTTATTCGTTTTTCCTCGCTAGATAGATTTCCCGGAAATGTGTAATGAAATACAGAAGGACTATGCTGAATATAAAAGATACAATAAGAAGAACCATAATGGATGTATCCAGATTTATCTTAACTATTAATAGCCCTGTAAACAGGGCCCCAAAAAATACACCTGCATGCTGCATAGATGTATAAAATCCAAGATTTCCTCCATAACTGTTCCTGGGGGCCAGTCTTGTTATAAGTGTAGGGAACACCGTTTCACTTATTATATATCCGGAGTAGAATGCCGCAACACTCAAACCGAAGTATGTCACATCGTTGACTCTATTATTAAGGAAGAATAATGGAATGCTTATCAATAAAACGACCAATGATACAAGCGAAAATAATACAGTTTTATTTTTGTCTGCCGGTCTTGCAATGGCGAGTCCTATAATTCCAGCTATAATAACCACAGGTATCAGGAATTCATAGAACCTGTTAACGGGAAAATATCTAAGTGAGTACAATGGAAGATAAAAGTAGAAAACAATCATATAAAAATAGATAAAAAAGCTAATGATAGATATTACTGCAAGTTTAGAATCAATCCTGCTCTTTATCTTAAACATCCTTTCCTTTTTGGCCTCCCTCACCATTAACAGAGGAATAAATGAGGCTATTCCTATAACTGCGGCTATAATGAATATAAATGAATAATTAATAATTGTTGTCAGTAAAGGTCCTATAATAACACCGACCATAAATGAAAAACCTATGGCTACACCTATAATAGCATCAGAAATATTCCTCCTTTCTACAGGAACACTTTCGTGTACCAGTGCTATTCCAGCTGAACTTACTGCACCCGCCCCCTCAACTAGCCTGCCAAGTATAAGTCCATAAATATTAATTGGATCAGCACATATCAGATTGCCTATTACAAATGTTAAAATGCCTATGGATATAATTAACTTCCTTCCATAACGATCTGATAGCCTCCCCAACGGTGTCTGAAAAATAGCCATTGTTATTCCATAAGCCCCCAGTGCTATTCCGATAAGCAAATAAGAATCAGTAAATTTTTCTCCATAAAGCGTAAATATGGGCAAAACCATAAAAAGGCCAAGTGTTCTTAATCCTATTGTCAAAGAAACCAGGGAAAGGATTCTGAACTGGCTTCTGTCAAATACCCGCATCATATATACCTACATACCGTTATTTATTAAATCATTTTGTATACTATTTTAAAAAATCATTTAAAATTGTCAGAATTAGTATAATATAATATCATATTATGTCATTCTATGAATAGAATCGAATTATATATTTCACAATTGCTCTTATAGATAACAACATTTAATAATTAAAACGTTATAAATGTTTGATATTGCATGCAGATACTGTACTCATTTAAATATGAAAAATGTTTCGCATCACAGCTGATAAGCGATTATAATGTGCGAATTAAGATAGTAAACCAGGAACTGCGTGATAATTATGTTTATGAAACATTGGCTATATATGCGGAATCTGAAGACCTCCTGGATAAATCTGTGGAATACCTGGAAAATTACCCGCATTCTTATGAAATTGAGATAGTTGGAAGGGAGAATAACTGTGTAACAGTAAACATTTTAACGAAGAGCTGCCCTCTGGTTGAACTAATGAGGCGTAAACTCATGAGCCCATCAAATAAAATAAAACTTGAAAGGATAGATTATTCTGGAAATATATTCTGGGAAATGAATGTCAATAACTATAATAAAATAAGGCACATAGATGAATCATTAAAAGAAACGTATGATATCAAGGATAGTAATATAAGAATATATAATGGAAGGCATATTAATGTTAAATCTGAATATATACTGAAAGAGGCATTTGAACGCGGATATTTCGACGTGCCCAAAAAAATAGGCCTTAAGGAACTTTCTTCAACACTGGATATACCGCCCACAACTCTTGACCTTCTTTTGAGGCGGCAGTTGAGGCAGGTTATCCAGAAAACAATAAAATAAGCTATTTTTATAAATAATTTTTAGCTGAGCAATATTATATAAAACCCATTTATAACATAAAAAATAAATTTATTTAACCTATCTGAAAACACTTAACTGGAATACTATGGAAAGTACAATTAGTATGGTAAAAAACTGATGCATTGGCACTATGAATCCCGGTCTTGATGCTGATTTATTGACGGAAATGAATACTATTATTCCCACAATGATCTGGAAACCGATTATTATGAGGGCTACATTGTAATTGAAGAAGAATAATATAAGTGAGAACAGGAATAGCAATACTGCCAGTCCATGTATGGTCCATATCCACTGTGCCTTTGTTTTTGGTATTTTGAAGTATCCAATGGCCTTCTGGTACCCTCTTTCTCCTGTTGTCATACCTCCCATATATATGACTGCAAAGAAAAAGTACAGGGGTATATTCTTATAAATCAAAGAGAGAACATTTCCAGCCACAGGATAAACAATTAAAAGATATGTAAGAGCAGTAGAGTAGGCCAGAATATCATGTAAACCCTGAACTACTGATGGTGCTTTTCCGGCCAGAGTATAAAGTGTGGCCATGCCCAGAAGTGCAGTTATAACTACAAGAATTAAACCTGTTATTTCCAGGGAACCATGTATTAAAACAACCATAATTACTGCATTTACGCCAAGTAATGTGGCAAGTATCCTATGCCAGACCTCCGGGTCACCAGCTTTTGCTTTCAATGGCATATCCTTAGTATATGGCCATTTTGTCCCCAGGGATAACCCGTATCCATATCCCTCAACAGTCCCGCCAACCACAACTATTCCAAAAGCAAGAATTACCTGGAATACAAAATAATAATACAAAATAACATTCATTCACCTCACCATTTACTTTTTAAGTTCTGTGTTTTTTTTCACCATTACAAATCCGTCATCATTATTTAATTCTTTATTCTTATGTCCAAATTTTTCACGTAGGTAATTCCTCACATCATAAAAATAAATATTTCCATAGGGGCACGCTCTTATGCAGTCTCCAGAGCCTACACATTTTACACTTTTGAACTGCCCACTCTTGATAAAAGAGCCAGGCATTGTGGATAAACCAACCTCACATGATGTTGCACAGTCCTTTGTCTTACATGTTCTGCATACATTTTTATCCTTTACCTTGAGTTTGAAAAATCCAAGGACACTGAAAAATCCTACAAGCGTTCCGGTTGAGCACCATCCATATTTTCTGCACGGGCTCATGCCTACAAACGGTATGGAGAAAAAGAAAACATACCATAAAATATTCCATATAAAATATGAATAGAAAACTGAAGGATCAATTCCATATATACTAAACCTCAGGCTTCCTGTAGTTGTATACATATACGAAAATAAAGAGGCAAGTATTGCCCAAATCCATGAACCCGTAGCTATAAACAGGACAGAATCCGTGAAATAACTTGTTCTCTGTTTCCTGCTTACTTTGGACTCGTAATTGTATTTTATCATAGACTGCCCAAGAGTTCCGCCGTACATCACAGCGGATGGGCATAGTGTTGAGCAGTACGACCTCCTCCCGAAAAGCAGGGCAAGAAGCGCATATAATGCATAAGATCCTAAGAGTGGGAGAACGAGATATGGATAAAGTGCTGCCTGTGCACCAGTATTTGCCCAGAATGGAAGCCGGTTATAATATAAAGGATTCAGAAAATTAGGGCCTATAGTTGTATAAAGGAGGTAGGCTGCAATTGCGAACATCAAATTGATCTTTTTTCCCCTGTCCTTCAATATACGTATCTGTGCCACAACTAGAGTTATCATCTCTATTCCCATAATCAAAAGAAATGTTGGAGAGTCTGTTATGTAGCCTATTACATAAAGAATTTCTATAAATGTTGAAACCGGTGTAAATTTGTATACACCTCCAACCATACCGTAAAAAACAATCAGATTATACGGCCCGGTGCTTGCTGGAACAAAAGCCGATACAAACTCTTTTAAAACATCACGGGAGTAGAAACCTGCCACACTGGCTCCATGATAAACTGGCAAGGTATCAATCACGCGGAAAAATGGCAGATAATTATACGTGGCAAAATCCATTGAACCGGCCATGAAAAGTTCAGAAACAAAGGAAGCGACAAGAACAAAAAATATGAGTCTTGCAGGTTTGTTTACTATTTTCTTCCGTTTCACTACCACATTATTACTTGTTTTTTCCTCAACTTTTGGTTTCTGTATTGAGAACATACTCTGAAAATAGTAGATCATCCCAAATACGATTGCCATTGCAAAAAATATCCAGGCAAGGCCAAATGGATCTAAAAGCAGAGTCCCGATAAACGTTCCGGCCCCCATTAACAGGTAATCGATAAAAATCATTTTAATATGGTAAGCATCGTCCTCCGGCAGCATTAACCGGTGTTTTGCTATATACTCGAAGAATATAATCATAAATATTATCATTACTGCAGTTTCCCCGACGCCACCTATAAATACAAATTTATTGTTTCCCAGCAGGGTAGGCGCAAATAGATCCATAGTAAATATAGAAATTGATGCGTATTTATGCATTCCCTTAGGTTTATAAACCAGATAAAGGAAGAACATTTCTACGCTCATAGGGACAAGGAAATATATTGTATTAATTCCATTACTTAGATCGGAAACAAAATCAAGTGAATAGAAGGCATGATAGTAATCAAAATGTATTATAGTCGGGTTGAATAAATAGAACAGAAACAATCCCATGGAAACTTCATTCCATATTATTAGCCCTGTGAACGCAGTGGAATTTGCCCGGGTTAAACCTTTTCTGTCCAGGCCACCATGCAATACTCCTACAAAGGTAGCCACTATTGGCTGGGACATTAAAATCATCCCAAAAGAAAAAGCCAGTGCTGTATCGATAAAATCATGTACTGTTGTTATGTAAAGCAGGAATGCGTCAAGCATGCTAGCCATCATTGCAGTAAATATCCCAATGGCGGCTACCTTTAAAAATGATATGTCATATTTATGCCTGATTAGGTATGAAAATACAAAAATGATATACGTTACCATAACTATAATTGTTATGATACCTATTAAAAATACAATATCAAGCATGTAATTCTCGATTAAACAATTTTATTATTAGTTAATTGTAGATATTGTTCTATAATTAAACTTATCCTTACTTAGAAATAATCAAAAAATATAATGAAGCGAGAAGCAGTAGAAAGTATAATAATTTCAGTATTTACCTTATATCTGTTTATCTATTCCGCCATATCAGGAATATTCGTGGTATTTTCAACCAGACTCTATCCTTCTGTATACCAATTTATAGCCCTGTTAATACCCTATATAATATTCCCACTTCTGGTTTTTTTCAGGAAAAATTCAGTAATAAATAGGATTTATTTGTATTTCCTGTTTATTGGATTATTTACATTTATAGTTCTCCTCTTTACCTATATAGTGTATCCATTAATGGAAATAATGATCCTTCTTACACTGGCTTTTTACACTGATATAATTGATAATCTATATTTCAAAAAAAGTAAGCCAATGTTTTACCGTGGGGCCGCATTCATATTAATTCTATTTATTATGTTAATTATTTCCAGATTTTTTGTAATATCTGTTCCGGTGGAACCTACGAAAATAGTTGTCGACTCAATATACGCAGATTTTTCTTCATCAAAGGTTCCATACCTGTTTTACTATGGTATTATAATGCGTGTTAATTATATATATTTTACAATGGGATTACAGTCCATCATACTCTATATAATACTTGCAGCACTTTTAACTGAGAACTACTTTCTTATTTTTAGCATTGTGAATTTAAATACCGGAATTCTGGGGAAAAAATCACGCGCAAGAAGACAGGCAACAAATCTTGTTACTCCAGCTATAAGCGGTGGTGTTTCAGCCTTAAGTTGCCAGTGCGAGGGTCTTACAGCCATACTGCCAACTGTAGCTGCAGTGGTGGCCACTGTTATTAGCACTACATTACTCTCGGAAAGTATTCTATTGCTGCTGTTGAGTAACTTTATGCTCAGTGTTTTTATTAATCGTAGGGCAAAAATAAAATTTGTATCCTCCATCAAAAATTTGAGAAACAGTAACTATTTTCCGTTGCTGGCTATATTCTTTGTTATGCTGATTCCAGTGCTAGAAGTGATTGGAATATTTTTCCATTTGCAAAAAACCTCTATGCTATTCTTTTATGGGGTAAATATACTGATGTTTATTTCTGGTATTTTCCTCATGTATGCCATAACAAAATTGGGAATGAAACCATTCATAAAAACTGTAAAAGTAAAGGCAGCTTTAATGACTATAGCATCTGTTATGATGTTTATATGGTTCGTACCTTCACTGGCTTACTACGCATATTCTAACTATAATATTTATATAATGATGAATATAATGGGTATTGGGGCAGGTATTCTAACATATCTTGTGTATTTCAGCCTGGAAAAGCTAAAGGCTGCATATATAGAATTTAATTCAATGATGTTCAGCATGACCGCACTTGTATTTTTCTACATATCAATTATATCGCTTACAGACATATTTCCATTCTTCGGAATTAAACAGCAGCTTTATTTCTCTGCAATTCTATGGGCAGTCTCACTTCCGTTTATGTGGCTTAGCACAATAGATACAATGTATAGATATTCTATTCCAGAAACACCAATATTGGTAAAAAACCATAATTCTAAGATGGTTGTTCCAGCAGAAAAATAAGATGTTCAATAATTATTTAAAAACTAGTTTTGTAATAAAAATATTTACCTGTAATATTTATAACTTATAGAAAATATCTTTACTCCTTGTTTACCTTCTAAGTATAAATTCCTTTACAAATATTGTTGCTCCTATAGCTATTGCAGCACACATACCCATTATAACAAGCAAGAACAGGGTCTCTGAATTGGGATTATAAGCCGCTGCATGCAGTGTTATTAATGCAGATGTTATGTCAAACGTCATATGTACATATTATCTGTATGTATAAAATACTTATTAATGAATATATTCAAACTTTAATATAAACGTATGTAGGCAAATGATTTCTATAAAAAATATTAAATAGAATTAAATTATAATCACTCAGTGATAAATATGTTACCTAAAGGAATGAAACTTTTAACGGCCGGACTTTCGTTATTGATCGGTGGATTCGGATTAGCGATATTATCAATTTATGGATTATTGCCATACGCATCATACACCGGTGTGATTGGGGTAGCAGCCTTTATAATTGGCCTCGGACTTACAGCATTAGCCTCCACCCAGATATCACTGCATGGCCCAGAGAATAATGGTTCAAATAAAATTTAAACCCGTATATTTAAAATATAAATATATTTTATAATAACTTTTAAGTAATATACAAAATTATACATAATTATGAAAACTCAGGGTAAAGAAATAAAAAATAGATTCTTTTCCGTGCCTATGATGGGTATATTCGGACTTTTGCTGGCATTTAAACCATATTCTACCAGCTCTATTGTTTCTGGATTTTATGCGGATGGATATGCTGTAGACTTATTTATGTTAGCTATAGCACTAGCATTTATTGCTATAATGATAATTCTAAAGTTCAGAGATAAAAATAAGGAATCATAATGCCAGCATAGATAATTTGAGCGACCAGGTTAATCCAAATCAAATAATTTTTATAAACGTGCATCATTTTGTGCAATAGATCATCTTTATCCATTTTTCTCTTTTACGAGGATACTTGTTATATCTGGAATTTTCCCTTATTTCTCTCATACCTTTAAATTATAGGCAAGTCCTCTTTATAAATAATCTTATAATTAAAATTTTGGTAAATAATTAATCAGAATCCTTGATATATGTTTCTAGACCTTTGACCGCATCTCCTACTGGCTTATATGATGGGTTGTCCCTTAAATCTGTTATAACTTGATGTGGTGTCTCATGTTCAAAATTTGTTGGGTTTATAAGGTATCCATTAAATATATATGCTCCTGCCGGTCCATTTATTAATGTAACAGAATTAATGTGATGGTACTGGCTGATATTGTCGCTTGGTATGCTTAGCCCATCAACTATGGCCTCTGTTGTATATATTTTAACCTCGTTATATACTCCACTAGGCACATCTCCTTTCAATTTTTGTAGGCCAGCGGCTATTGTAGTGTTATTTGTGAGGTTCTCACCATAAATGTATATTGGTTTAATTATAGTTGTGTGCCCACTATAATCTACAGTATATGTAGAATTATTGAATATTACTCCTGGGGTACTGTTATACTCAAAATTATCCATAGATTGAGATGTTTTAACATAACCATTTTTATCCATATTATATCCATGGTCATTTAAAAATTCATATAACGCCCAGGATCCAGCATTACCAGTAGGACTTCCATCCCATGTTATATAGTACAAGCATGTACTGGTATTGTCCTTAACCAGGTCATTATCTGATATTTTGCAGTATTGTTCAAGCTCTACTGTTTCATCATGTCCGTTATAATGTTCAGCACCGTAAACTGCAAGAAAAGTTATAACTATAAAGAAAGCTATAAAAAATGCCAGTAACTTTTTATTATAATGCTCTTTTTGGCTCATTTGTTGCAATAAGTTAAAAATGTTATTTAGAGATTTGTATTGTAGACCACACTATCCCTCAATGGCATCAATTTGGCAGACTCTGTGTCTAAGATTCTATGGTTCTATTATATCATCTCGAATTTTTGTATCAAATTATAAATTTGTAAAGATTTTATGTTCTTCTCGTTTTAGTATATTTACAGGCATTAACATCTTATCTTAAGTTCACGTTAAATATACATATATTGCGTTTTATCTAATTATATGTTGATATACAACACATCCATGAATGAAAATAGCATAATATGCTAAGTTTTTAAATTTATATGGGAATAAGTTACGAAAATATTCTATAATTACTCTTATATTTTACATAGAAATTATTTAACATGGAAGTCGGTAGTAACGATGAATTATATGAAAAGAATAACAGGATATACAATTCAGTCAGAGGCTGGATTTTCACTACAAATCACAAACAAATAGGGCTGCTGTATATACTGACATCTCTGGTTTTCTTTATAGGTGGCGGTGTTCTAGCGCTCTTGATGAGAGTACAGCTGGCAATACCAAGATATGACCTTGTTCATTATGGTCTATTCTCCGGAAGATTTCTGGACGCACTTCAGTATAATCAGCTTGTAACCATACATGGCCTTACAATGCTAATATGGTTCCTTGGTCCACTAGGTTTTGGATTTGGTATTTATTTGGTACCGCTTGCTATTGGTTCTAGAGATATGATATACCCAAGGATTAATGCCCTGGGTTACTGGTTATACTTATTCAGTGGTATACTTCTCTGGATGGGATTCTTCCTTCCTGGCGGAAATCTCGATACAGGATGGACAGTTTATCAGCCATTATCATCATTTAAGTTTACACCGTATATAGGGGCTGATACGGCTGCTGCCGCAGTGGTGGTGAGAGGGCTTGGTACAATCATTGCCTCGACGGAGGTTATAGCTACTGTCTTCAAGGCCAGGGCACGTGGTTTTAGGTTAATGAATCTACCATTATTTGTGTGGGCCATACTGTGGGTTGCAATGATATCATGGTTTGTATTCCCTGAAATAAGTGCACTATTCTTCGTTCTTGTTGTCTCAAACCTTCTGGGATTAAGTGGATTTATTTCAACATACGGAGGTGCTCTTATGTGGGAAAACCTATTCTGGTACTTTGGGCATCCGGAGGTGTATTTACTTCTACTACCTGGTACCGGGGCAATGTTTGATTACCTATCGAATTTAGGTCACAGGGCCCCTTATCTGAAAAAATGGATGATAGCAGCAATGGGTGCTATATCAGTTGATAGTGTTATGGTTTTTCTTCATCACACATTTATGACCGGTATAGTCTTTGCATGGTTAATGGCAACTAGTGTATTCACAGAAACTATATCTATACCTACCGGAATGTTGATAGTTGGATTGATAGCAACACTCCTAGGAGCAAAACACAAATTCCAGACACCCATACTATTTGCACTTGCAGCATCTACATCCTTCATGATCGGTGGTATAACAGGCGTTACACAATCTTCACTTGCTATAGATACTATTGTTCATGGAGACTATTATGTCGTTGCACATTTCCATTATTTCATGGTTGGTGTGGCCGTAATGGGGCTAATGGGAAATCTGTATTATTATTTCCCAAAGTTCACAGGAAAAATGTATAATGAAACACTGGGAAGGATACACTGGGCAATTGCGTACATAGGGGTTAATACGCTCTATTTTCCAATGTTCTTCCTCTACGATTTACCAAGAAGGGTATATACATATCAGTCCGGTTTCGGTTATACTATATTCAATGAAATATCCACAGTTGGAGCATTTATCTTCGGTTTATCGTTCCTGATAATGTTCGCAAACTTTGCATATTCCATGAAAAAACATGCGCCATTAACAGATCAGAACCCATACAAAGCCACTGCAGGATTTGTGTGGTTCACAACAAACCCACCGAAGTACTATAATTTTGATTATGAGCCATATGTTGGCGGAGAGGATAACAGAGACCTGTTACTGGATAAGAATAAACCTATAAAACCACCTAAAGTCGAATTATCTACAAGGCCATTATACATCGCACTTGGAGTGGTAATAGGATTCATAGGTGCAGTAGTGGCAATGATGGGGTACAAACCCTATGCATTCGGAATATTCTATGCTTATCTAGGATATGCAATAGTGGCAGTGGCAGCTGCACTGTTCCTGGTTGGAACTATTGGATGGATGTATGATGATTACAAACTCAAATCGCCAAATGTTCCTCCAACGTACAAGAAAGATCCAGTAACAAAAGGATTCAACAACACAAGGCTTGGTATGCTGATATTCTTGGCTGGAGATATGATCTGGATGGCTACATTCTATGGAATGGTTGAATGGTTAAAACTTCAGTCAGTATCTCCATACGTAGAAGGAAATGACCCAGTAACATGGTTCTTCCCATCACTGGCATCTATTTACATATACATTTCCATAGCTGCCATAGGAATAGCCGCCCTACTTGCATGGGGATCATTATATGGCGCTATAAAGAAATCCCCAGGAAAGAGTGCAAGTTATATGGCTGTAGGAGCTGTATTTGGAATAATATTCATTATAACATCTCTGCTTTCACTAGTTAATATCAACTCGTACTCTGCTTTAAGTCTTGGGGGTGCAACAGCGAACAATCCTATAGCCTCTATGTACTGGCTTATATCTTTAATGGACTTGCTATTTGGAATAGGTGTGATAGCAGTAATGATCGGTTATGCAGTAAGGGTCAAGTATTCCAAAAAGTTCCTTTGGGGCAGAACTGCAACAAGTGCGGACGTTATAATGTGGTTTGTAGCGTTTGTATTCCTTACAACAGTGTTTACCACTGTTGCATTCATAGCATGAGGTGAAAAAATGGATAATATAAATAAAGAAAATGCAGAAACAATAAGCAAGAATAAAACTGGAGTGGCATCTTCGTATAGTTATGAAGATGTGGATATGGAACTGGGGGACGACGACCTTGAATATGGAGAAGTGGGCATATGGAAAAACCCGTATGCTGTGGCTGTAATCATAATAGCCATATGGTTTAGCCTCTGGCTATTTCTCCAGGTATTTATGGGAAGGTGGTTCAGTTGAAACCAGTAACAAAGGCAGCGTTTGCGGTTCTGGCCATAGCTATAGTACTAATAGCGGCCATTGGGATAACTGTAGCTTCTTACCAGCCAACGAATACAGTTATGTCGGACCAGGGCAAGGTCAGCTACAAGGCAATCCCGTACTATAATACCACCGTCAACGGGTCAAAGGTTCAAATAGTGAACCTTTCACTTGCTGCATGGGGAGAGGGAAATGGTCATCCCAACGCATATCCATTTAATTTCAACGGTACGTCCTATGGTGCTATGACCATATATCTGCCTGCTAATGCAGATATACATGCCAATATGACAAATTATGAGGTTAAGCCACATACACTTAAATTCGAACTTCCATATAAATCACAGTGGGCACGTGGGCCCATATGGGCACATACCAGTGTGCATGTCCAAAAGGTCATAAATAGTACGGGTACAATAGATCCAATATGGTATGGAAACGTTGCACATTACAGATCCATATGGTGGAATGACACACAACCAGGCCATTACTGGGCAGTGTGCGGATTAACCACCCATGCAGAGGCAGGGATGTACGTATTTGTAATAGTTAGCTCTTCGGTTCATGTACCGTACTATACAATAAAATAAGGTGAGAAAAGTGTTAGAACTATATAATATATTACCAAGTGTGTATCATCTGATACCAAGAGGCTCCATTACGGGAGCGGAGATTACATCCATATTCTTAGCATACATCGTCCCTGGTATTTTAATAGGGGCAGGTTTTGCTCTATGGTATGTGTATGTATTCCTAAAAAGTTACAAGCCAAAAAAAGCGGATGACTTTGAAAATTCAAAGTACAATAAGGATGTAGATATGAGGCCGGGAAGAATTGAAAACCTTGAACGTGGAAATAAAACCATTTTCAAGTTATTCGTTCTCTTCGTGGTGCTTATATTACTGTCACTGTTGGTCTACGATCTACCACCTGCATACGGAATAAGGGTTGCAGGGGCCGCACCATCAGCTCCCACAGATGCCCACCACTATATGGATATTAAGGTAATAGGCTACCAGTGGCAGTGGATATTCATATATCCCAATGGCGCATCATCAAGGCACTTTGTTGTACTGCCAGCAGATACTCCGATTCAGTTCAATGTAACCAGTGTTGATGTAATGCATTCGTTCTATCTAATTAATGTCTCTAAAGTTGACGCTTTTCCGGGGCATTATAATTACATATGGACCAATATTACAGAGACAGGGGAATTCCACTTTGAGTGCGTAGAGCTCTGCGGACTCGGACATGCCCATATGAGGGGTCCGGCATTTGTGTTACCTAAAACACAGTATGAAAGCTGGTTAAACACAACAGTACACGGTGAGATGGTAGAGAAATTCCACCTTGACGGGTATTCTGAAAACTACGGACCTAACAACTACTATAATGGCACAACAGCACCACCATCAGCTGGTGCATAAATATTTTTATTTTATCTTAAATTATTACTTTAAGCAGGGTGACTAAATATGAGTAAATTAGCAAACTTCATGAAAATAACTAAACTGGAAATTACGATTTTAATAGATTTAGTTGCCGTCACAGCTTTTATTCTAGCACCGGGCAGTTTCTCTCATCCAATGTTGTTATTCTTGCTTATACTTACTGGAACTCTTGGCTCTATGTCAGCAAGCATGTTCAATAACATCTATGATATGGATATAGATACAAAAATGAAGAGGACCAGGTCCAGATCAGGCACACTAAATGAAAACACAAGAAATTATATATTCTCTATCGCTCTCATTATGATTATTGTATCATTCGCAGTTAGCTCATTATTCATAAATTTACTGACAGCATTATTTATCTTTGGAGGGTTCCTTAGTTATGTATTTTTGTACACTGTATTTCTTAAAAGGAGGACTAGCCTTAATATTGTCATAGGTGGAATAGCAGGTGGCTTTCCTGCCCTTGCAGGATGGGCAGCCCTAACAAATTCGGTCTCACTTACATCGCTATTTCTAGCTTTCCTTGTATTCATGTGGACACCCACTCACTTCTGGAATCTTTCCATAAATAATGTTGATGATTATAAATCTAGTAAGGTTCCAATGTTACCTGCAATGGTTGGTGTTAAAAAAACTGAATTCTGGATTATCGTCAATACGGTAATACTTGTCTTTTACTCTCTTATACCATTCCTAGTACCCGCAATTAAACTTGGACTTGCATATCTGCCTATAGCAGTAATCATGGATGCTATCTTACTCTACTACGTCGCCAGACCAGCCTTTAAGCAATATAACAAAAAATATTTCAGAAGTGCATTCGGATTTTCAAATATGTATCTATTGATTCTTTTGCTCGTCATAATAATATACCCTTTTATATAATTTTAATATATTTGTGATAGGAGGTAAATGTATTGTCTAAAATTGTTTTTAATTTTCCTGAGACCATCGATATGATACCTGGCACGGTTGTTCATACATATGTACTAAAACGTAATGGTACTACCATTCAGATAGATGCCGGGATACAGGCAGACTTCAATAAAATAATGGATTATTATAGTGCAACTGGTAGTTCTCCCGACTATGTGTTGATAACCGCTGTAGATTACATTCATGTAGGTGCATTGCGTGATATTTACGATACTTACAATCCTAAAATATATGTGCCTAAACGCGGCATGGGAACCATGAAAAATGGCCCTAAATTAAAGGGAATTCTGGAAATAGAAGGAAAGGGGTTAAGATTTGAGGGAATTCAGCACGTATATTCTTATAATAAAATGGAAATTGATTTCCTGGAAGTTATAGATACGCCAGGGTACTCTCAGGATAATGTATCCATATATTATAAAGAGAAAAACGCAATATTCGTTGGTGATGCATTTACTATTAAGAGAAAAAAATTTAAGATTGACCCCATGTTCACGCAGAATATGGAAGATGCTAGAGAGTCCCTACACAAAATTAAAGATTTATGCCCTGTAACCATACTGCCGTCTCATGGAGAACCTTATAATTGCTCATAGAATAATATAATATTTTTGAAAATTAATAATTGGCAATAAATTACGATATTCATTATGTTCAGTTCGAAATGTCTGTAATAGATTAGTTGGTGCCACATTAACAATATTTATTAAGTGATTGTCACCAGCATTATAAAAGATAAATCTATTATAGTACATTTTCGTTTAAACAATGAACAGATTAATTATCCGTAGAAATTGTTAGGAAAATAAGAAATTATAATAACAAACTTAATAAATATTAATCCAATAACCTTTCGCAATTTAACCATACACATTGGGCAATGCAAATAGCAACCCGGAATATTGCAATTTATTGGCAATATAGTAAGTGTAACGGTTGGTGATATAAAATGGCAACACCGCATCATTCCCGTAGGGGATCAATGGCGTACTATCCCAGAGTACGTGCTAAAAAGATTGGGGCTGGAATTCGATCATGGCCAGAGATAGAAGGCAAGTCGAAAATTCAGGCATTCGCTGGATATAAGGTAGGAATGACACACGTTCAGGTAACAGATTATAGGAAAACCAGTGTAACAGCTGGAAAAACCATCATGGTGCCTGTAACAGTAGTAGAAGTCCCTCCATTGAATGTTATAGCTATTCGTTACTATGAAGATGGTGACAATGGCCTTAGAGTATTCACTGAAAAGAGGGCGGAAAATATTGAAAAAGAAGTTTTTAAGAGGATACCCGAAATCAAGAATAAGGATTCAAAAAATGTAGAGATCAAGGATGTGGCAGATGTACGTCTGCTGGTTAATACTAATCCAAAACTTGTTACAGGAATACCTAATAAAACCCCGGAGATATTCGAGGTTAGAATAGCAGGATCTACAATCGCTGACAGAATTAAACTAGCAGAAGAGAAGCTTGGCAAGGAATTGCACTTCTCCGATTTCAATGCTGAAGGCTCTTTTGTTGATGTAATTTCAGTTACAAAAGGGAAGGGTTTTCAGGGTGTAGTAAAAAGATTCGGTGTAAAACTTCTGCCCAGAAGTAACAGGAAACACAGGAGAATGATAGGAACTCTTGGTCCGTGGCATCCTGATTGGGTAAGGAATACTGTACCTCAGGCAGGTCAGGTTGGTCTGCATCAGAGGACCTTACATAATATAAGAGTTATGAAATTCGGAAAAAAGGACAATGTTGATGAAATTAACGTTAAGGGCGGTTTCCTCAACTACGGCCTGGTAAGGAATGATTATATATTACTTTACGGGTCCATATCCGGTCCTGCTAAGAGGTTAATAAAACTAAGGGACCCGGCAAGACAGAAAGTATCAAATGCAGAAAAGGTTGAGATAACATACATCTCCAGAGAATCAAAGCAGGGTGATTAAAATGAAGGCTAATATTTATTCTATAGACGGGGAGGTCAGCAAGGAAATAGACTTACCTCCTGTATTCGATATTGATCCAAGAGAAGATCTTATTCACAAGGCTTTCAGGGCTATATCCCTTTCAATGAGGCAGCCCTATGGGTCAAGTCCACTTGCAGGAACAAGAAGAGTTGGGCATAACCTTGGCCCAAACCATGGTATTTCCAGGATTCCAAGACTTGCCAGTGGATCCAGAGGTGTATTGCTTGCCAGTATGGTAGGCGGTAGAAGTGCTCTATCCCCGAGAAGTGATAAGGTACTGTACAAGAAAATCAATAAAAAAGAAAGAAAAATGGCAAAATTAAGTGCCATAGCAATGACAGCCAACAAGGAACGTATAATTGCACGTGGGCATAAGATTTCTGAGGATTATGTAGATAAGCTGACTTTTCCGATAGTTGTGGAAGATGATATAGAGAACATAAAAAAGGTCAAAGACGCAGTTCAGGTACTGGCAAATTTAGGCGTATATGATGACGTTCTAAGATCTAAAAACGGGAAGAAAATCAGGGCAGGAAGAGGTAAAATGAGAAACAGGACATATAAACAGCCTAAAAGCCTTTTGATAGTTGGATCTTCCAGCGAAAATCTCAGGGCATTTTCATCCCTTCCCGGAGTTGATCTTGCATCCCTGAATAGTCTCAGCATAACCAAGCTTGCTCCAGGCGGAAACCCAGGTAGGCTGACTATATACACGGCATCGGCAATAGAGAATTTGAGGGAGGTGGATTAAATGGATTACATAATATCTCCGGTAGTTACTGAAAAGACTACACTAATGATGGAGAAGGAGAATAAATTGACATTCATTGTTGATCGCAGGGCAAAAAAGGCAGATATAAAAAAAGAAATCGAAGAGAGGTTTGACGTGAAGGTGGAAGGACTCAACATCCTTATCACAAAAAAGGGGAAAAAAGCAATTGCAAGGCTTTCCTCTGATTACTCTGCTGAAGAAATAGGCGGAAGGATTGGAATATTCTAAGGTGAAATGAATGGGAAAACATATAGTAGCACAGAGAAGAGGACATGGCTCATTAACATATATGAGCCCGAGCCATAGACATCTATCAGAAATAAAGCATCTTTCTGATGGAAATTACACAGTATACGATATTGTGCAGGCTCCGGGAAGAAATGCTCCAATTCTGTCATTAAAAAATGAAAAAAATGAAATAAATTATATGATAGCCTTTAATGGTGCATTTAAAGGGCAGAAACTGTATTCTGGAGAAATGGGCAATTCAAACCTAGGTACAACCACAACACTTTCCAAGATCGATGATGGAACTTATGTATACAACATTGAAAACCATCCCGGCGATGGTGGAAAGTTTTGCAGAACAGCAGGATCATCCGGCCTTATAATAAGTCACGGGAATTATGTATCGGTTAAGCTTCCCTCGGGTAAAACCAGGGAGCTGAACCCGAACTGCCATGCCACTGTAGGGGTTGTTGCAGGTTCTGGAGCCAGGGATATACCTATATTGAAGGCAGGGAGACACATCAAATATCTACAGAGTAAGGCTAAAAGGGCGTACACTGTGAGGGGTGTAGCAATGAATGCAGTCAACCATCCACATGGAGGAGGAAACCACCAGCACGTTGGAGGACCAAGCACAGTAGCAAGAGGTGCCCCACCAGGTGCCAAGGTTGGTAGATTATCACCTAAAAGGAGGGATAAGAAATGGTAGTTAGAAGACAGGTAACAGTAAAATCTATTAAAAGAAGGGCCCGAAAAGCCCAGAAGGCTATAACAGGAAGGGCAAGGGAGTTTTCCTACCGTGGAAAGTCCATAGAAGAACTGGAAGAAATGGAGCTTCCGGAACTTCTGGAAATTTTCCCGGCACGTGTAAGGAGATCTTATAACAGGGAAATGAATCACGAGCAAAAAAAAGTGTTTGACGATCTTCTCGGTGAGAAAGAAATAATTAAGACTCATGTAAGAGACATTATCATACTTCCCCAGTTTATAGGCAAGAAAATAGAGCTTTACAACGGCACATCCTATTTAAAATTTGAAATAAAGCCAGAAATGATAGGTCATTATCTGGGAGAGTTTGCACCGACGAGAAAAGAAGTAAAGCATTCCGGTCCAGGAGTCGGAGCTACAAGGTCATCAAAATTCCTGCCACTGAAGTGATATTATGAAAGGATACAGTATAGATAACATGCCAGAAAAGCACGCTAGAGCGCAGGTAAAAGAGACAGATATATCTATGAAGGATGCGGTTAACGTTGCCCATTTCATCAGGGGCATGAACCTGGAGGCAGCCAAAAATGCACTGGATCTTGTTCTGGAAAAGAAAATGGCAGTTCCATATTTCAGATATCTTGATTCAGTTTCGCACAGGAAGGCTATTGGCCCTGGAAGGTATCCAGTCAAGGCTGTCAAGGCATTCAAAAAACTGCTTGATGATGTCTCAGCAAACGCAGAATTTAAGGGATTAACAGACGACTTAAAGATATACCATATCTCCGCATCTAAGGGAAGGATGATTAAAAAATTTACCCCGAAAGCATATGGAAGGGCCGGGGCATTCTTTAAAGACCTCATAAATCTGGATGTAGTTGTAATAGAAAATGAAAAGGAGTGATTAGATGAAGGAGAAGAAATTTGTTAGTGATAACATTAAAAAGCTGCTTGTTACCGAGTATTTACAGTCTGAAAATGATAGTGCAGGTTTCGGTGGCATGGAGATGAAGAGAACACCGTTCGGAACAAATATAACACTGTATGTAAACAGGCCAGGCCTTGTAATAGGAAGGCACGGGTCTAAAATAAAGGCCATGACCGCAACTCTTGAATCAAAATACGGGCTTGAATCACCGCAGATAGAGGTCAAGGAAGTCGAGAACCCGGACCTTAACCCCCAGATTATTTCAAAGAAAATAGCACTGTCCCTTGAAAAAGGCTGGAATTATAGAAAGGCAGGAAACACAACGCTGAGGAGAATAATAGACCAGCATGCAAGAGGGGTTCTGATAAGAATAGGCGGAAAGATATCAGGTGAGCGTGCCAGAACCCAGAAATTCATGTTTGGTGAGATAAAATACTCTGGAGAGCCGGCCAGATCTGGAGTGATAAGTGGCTATTCAGTGGCCATGCTCAAAACAGGTGCCATAGGCATATATGTCAGGCTACTAAGACAGGATTACCGTCTTCCTGATGAAATATCAATTAATACGGTTGCCAAGATTCCTGCTGCACCAGAGAAACCAGAAAATGAAGATAGTAACGAGGTAGAATGAAATGGAAATGAAGGCCAGAGAATTGAGGGAGATGACTCCGGAAGAACTGAATGAAAAATTAAAATCATTGAAAGAGTCTCTTCTTAAAGAGAGATCTGCAATTGCAATGGGTGGAGCTCCAGCAAGCCCGGGCACAATGCACTCAATAAAGAAGCAGATAGCCAGGATACTTACCATAATGGAGGAAAAAAGATAATGAAAGATAAAGATTTCACAGGAATGCCAAAGGAACTGCAGCCTTGGGAAGGATTTAACCGTGACAGTGAGCTTGTAAAAATCAGTGTTGACAAGAGACGATATGGAAAGCTTGTCACAGTTATTGATGGAATAGACCCAAAAACAGAAAACATCAACGAAATCGCCAAAGCATTGAAGAAAAAGGCGGCTTCAGGCGGAACCGTAAAAGATGGGAAAAGCATAGAATTGCAGGGCGATCACAGGGATGTTATGAAGAAAGAGCTGGAAAGCATGGGATTCAAGGTGCAGATGGCATGAATACCAATGAAGTCTATTTAAAGGAATTAATCGGTAAGAGTATTAAAGTCAAGAATTCGCCTAACATGAATAATGTTGGCATTAATGGTAAGATAATTGATGAGTCAAGGAATATGATCGCAATAGATGCCGGAAACAGGGTATGTAACATACCCAAAACCGGTGCTGTATTCCGTGTGGAGTTTGGCGATGGCTGGTATGATATCCAGGGCGATGCTATACTGCTGAAACCGGAAGACAGAACCAAGGAGAAAAGAAAAATATACAAAAAACTTAGGAGGTATGATTCAAGATGAGAAATATAGGAATAGATGTTAAGCCACCTGAAAAGGAATGTAATGATGTCAACTGCCCCTTTCATGGTGAACTGCCAGTAAGGGGACAGATACTTACTGGTAAGGTTGTTTCAGTAAAAATGAAGCGAAGCGTGGTGATTCGAAGGGAAGCAAAGGTGTACATTAAGAAATATGAAAGATACATAACCAAATTCACGAAATACCATGCACACCTTCCGGACTGCATCGATGTAAAGGTCGGTGACAGCGTAAGGGCAGCTGAATGCAGAAAACTGGCAAAAACAATTGATTTTGTAGTAATTGAGAAGGTGAACTAAGATGAAAGGAATTTCCGGAAATGAATCAAGAGGTCTTCCCCTGGGTGCTGTTATTCCATGTGCAGACAATACAGGTGCAAAGGTAATCAGTTTGATAGGAGTAAAAGATTTGCACACAGTTGCCAGAAGAATACCAGCAGCAGGAATCGGAGACCTGTTTATTGCCAGTGTCAAAAAGGGAACTCCAGAAATGCGTGCTAAGGTTGTATACGCTGTGGTGGTAAGGCAGAGAAGGCCGTATAGAAGGGCAGATGGCAATATAATAGAATTCGAAGATAATGCAGCTGTTCTTGTCACTCCAGAGGGAGAGGTAAGAGGTTCAGAAATTAAAGGGCCAGTTGCCAGGGAGGCGGCCGAGAGGTGGCCAAGAATTGCCGCAATAGCGTCTACAATAGTATGAGGTAAGTATCATGTTAAATACAAAAATAAATGTGGCATTAAATCAGGAACTAAGAAAGAAATACGGCATACGCCGCTTTCCGGTAGTAAAGGGAGACATTGTAAAAATTGTTTCCGGATCCAGAAAGGGAGAAGGTGGCAAGGTAATTGCGGTTAGCCATAAAACCAATAAAATTTCAATAGAGGGAATTACCTTACCAAAAGCAGATGGTAAGCAGGTTGCCTATTATATCGACCATAGCAATCTTGTGATAACAAAGCTTGACCTGTCTATTGAAGGTAGATATAACAAAATTAAGGATATAACGGCGAGAAGAAACCTACCAGCACCTGAACCGGAAAAACCGGCGGAGTCGGAAGCAACACCGGTGGAGTCCGAGCCAGTTGAGGAACAAACTGAGGGCGAGACTATTGACCTTCCAGAACAGGAAGAGGAAAATGATACTTCTACGGAAGAAGATGAAAATTTAGAAGAGGATGATAATAATGAAAACTAAGATAATGATGGCCTCGAGAAAACTGAAAATACCCAGAAAAACAAATTTCTGGTCAGTTACTCCGACTCCGGCCACACATAAGAAGCAGGATTCAATTCCCATGCTTATTGTACTGAGGGATTATTTAAAACTCGGGGACAAGGAGCGAGAAATAACAAGAATATTGAACAACAATCTGGTACGCGTAGATGGAAAAATTGTAAAGGACAGAAGATTCCCTGTAGGCTTCATGGAC
Source organism: Thermoplasmata archaeon (assembly GCA_021806295.1). Classification (GTDB taxonomy): domain Archaea; phylum Thermoplasmatota; class Thermoplasmata; order Thermoplasmatales; family Thermoplasmataceae; genus Ferroplasma. The sequence continues at coordinate 11,146 of JAJZXS010000016.1, read as the reverse complement.
GTGCTTACAATTGAAGGCATGGATGATGATTACATTATAATGTACGATTTAAAGGGCAAACTGGTTGCAAGAAGAAACCCGCAGGAAAATAAGGGTGTGAAATTGTTTAAGGTTGTGAGGAAAACCGTTGCAGGTAACAATAAAATACAGCTTGGAATGCATGACGGGAAAACAATTACAACAGAGAGGAAGGATATACATACATCAGATGTTTTGCTGATGAAAGTGCCAGACCTTGAGATAGTAGATGTTCTGAAACTTGCTGACGGCGATAAGGTGTTTATCACAGGCGGTTCCCATGTAGGTGAACTTGCATCAATAAAATCTATAGAGGTAAAGCAGTCTTCAGTCAAAAATATGGTGCATTTAAACGAAGGCTTTTCCACAATTAAGGATTACATATTTGTTGTGGGGACACCAAAATACACATTCAAAACTCCAGAGCTGGGGGTGACCAGAAATGATGAGTAAGACAGAGAATCCAATGAGAAAAATCTCAATAGACAAGGTTGTTATAAATATAGGTGTAGGTGCAGCAGGTGAAAGATTAAACAAGGCCACAAAGGTTATTGAACTTTTAACCGGCCATAAACCCGTTATAACAACTGCGAAAAAGACCATAAGGGATTTCAATATAAGAAAGGGGCTCAGCATAGGAGCAAAAGTCACACTCAGAAAGGCTGATGCATATAAATTTCTGAAGGAGGCATTTTATGCAAAGGATTACAAGATACCAGTCTATTCCTTTGACAGACAGGGAAATGCCTATTTTGGAATAACGGACTATACCGATTTCAAGGGGATGAAATATGACCCTGATATTGGAATATTCGGGATGGATATAGCCATAGTCCTGAAGAGAGCCGGAGGATACAGGCTGCCCAGGAGAAGAATAGGGAGCAAGGGAATACCAACCAGTATAGGTATATCCAGAGAGGAAAGCATAAAATTCCTCGAAGAAAACTTTAATGCTCAGATAGTGAGGTAATATCAATGCAGGTAAAATTACAGCCAAAAAAGAATTATGGGCATTCACAGGGATGTGTCAGATGCGGAAGGAAAAGAGGTCTGGTAAGGAGATACGGTATCAGGCTATGCAGGCAATGTTTCAGGGAAACGGCTGAGAAGATCGGTTTCCGCAAATACAGTTGAGGTGATAGTAATGAAAAGTGATCCTTTAAATGATGTAATAAACACAATTAAAATGGCTTCCCGTATCGGGGAAAATGAGATAACAATTGCACCCGCTTCAAGAATAATAGGAAGAGTCCTGAAAGTAATGCAGGATTATAACTATATTAAGAGCTTTGAGGTAATAGAGGAGGAAAGAGGCGGCAAATTCAGTGTAAAACTCAGCGATACAATAAATAACTGTGGTGTAATAAAACCAAGGTTATCTGTTACAAGGTCAAGCATAGGAAGATATGAATCAAGATACCTCCCTGCACAGGATTTCGGGATAATAATTCTCACCACAACAAAAGGTGTGATGAGCCACCTCGAAGCCAGGAAATTCGGCATTGGTGGCAAGCTTCTGGCCTATATTTATTGATGAGGTGGATTAAATGATAAATTGGAAAGATAGAATGGAATTAAAAATTCCAGATGGAATAAACGTGAACATTGATGGAACAGTAATCAATGTCAAAGGCAAGCTTGGTGCAACATCCAGGAATTTCAGGGACAAGTATGTAAAGGTCTACAAAAAGGAAAATTCCATAATGATAGCTGTTAGCAAGGAAAATAAATTCACTAACGGCATAGTAGGAACATGGTATTCCGAACTTAAGCTTGTATTTCATGGGGTTACTGAGGGGTTCAAATATGAAATGAAAATAGATTTCACCCATTTTCCCATGAGAGTTTCAGTTCGTGGGGACCTTCTTTATGTGGAGAACTTCCTGGGTAGCAAGGCACCAAGAATTGCAAAAATCAAGAATTGCAAGGTATCTGTAAGAGGAGACCGTGTTATTATCGAGGGCATAGATAAGAGAGATATGGGAGATACTGCATCAAATATAGAAAGGGCAACATACATAAAGCACTTCGATGCAAGGGTCTTCCAGGATGGAATATATCTATTAAAGGGGGTGAATCCAGATGAGCTATAAACCCTTATTAACCAAGGAACAGAAAATACTGTTAAAAAAGAAAAATGAAGCAAATAGAAGAAGAGTAGAATTCCACAGACAGGAATGGTTCAGATACAAGAAATTTGACGATTCATGGAGAAGGCCAAGAGGAAAGCATTCAAAGCTCAGGACACATCTTGGCTACAGGCCACCGGTTGTGGGCCCGGGTTACAGAACACCGAAGGCTGTGCGTGGATTGCATCCATCCGGCTTCAGGGAGGTTCTTGTACATAATGTTAAAGAGCTGTCTCTAATAAACCCTGATCTGGAAGGAGCAAGAATAGCCTCAACAGTAGGTTATAAGAAAAGAATTGATATTGAATCAGAGGCCGAGAATCTTGGTATACATGTGTTTAATAAGGTGGTAAAATGAAAATGTCCAGTATAAGGGAAATCTCGGCGGATGAGCTGAAAGTAGGCAAATCAAGGGTATGGATAGATACAAATAACCTTGATAAGGTACTGGATGCCACGTCAAGAGATGATATTAAAAAGTTAATCGGGCTCAACGTTATACAGAAAAAGGATAAGAAAAACCATTCAAATCAGAGATTAAAGAAGAGAATAAACCAGCTAAGCAAAGGGAGGAGAAGAGGACCCGGATCTGTCAGGGGCACAAAATATGCAAGGTATCCCAGGAAGAGAAGATGGATAACAACCATAAGGGCATTGAGAAATGAACTAAAGACATTAAGAGAAAAAGATGCCATTGATAGAACTACCTATCGTAAATATTACAGAACCATAAAAAGCGGATCCTTCACTTCAAGAGCGCAGCTTGTTTCGCATCTAAAGACAGAATCATTAATAAAGGAGGATAAAAATGAAAACAACACCAGTTCTTAAAAGAAGGAAGTCCGGTATTACGGATTACGGTAAACGTTATAAACTATTAAAATCGGAAATAACAAGGGCTGTAGTAAGGCCCAGCAACAAAGGGTTAATGATTCAGTTCGTTGACTATGATCCAGCAGGGGATGTTGTAAGGGTAACTGTTACAGATAAAACCCTGCAAAAGGAATATGGTGTGTACGGGAATAACATACAGGCAATGTACCTGGCTGGATATCTTGCTGGAAAGAAAGCAGCAGAAAAGGGAATAGAAGAGGCCATACTGGATACCGGAAGGTATAAATTCATTCATGGAGGCAGACTTTCCGCAGCATTGAAGGGCATTATAGACTCTGGTATTGATATTCCCGCAGACGAAGATGCATTCCCGGCTGAATCCAGGATAAACGGTGAACACCTGAAGAATAAGGTGGACATTTCAAAATTTGTTAAAAAGGGTGAATGAATATGGATGAAGAATGGATTCCTAAAACGGAACTGGGAAGGCTTGTGGCCAATAACGAAATTCAGAGCATAGGTGACGCTCTGCACACAAAACTACCACTGCAGGAGTATCAGATAGTCGATTATCTTATTCCTGATCTTCAGGATGAGGTTATTAACATTGAAAGGGCCCAGAGAATGACCGATTCCGGAAGGAGGATGAATTATTCTATTACTGCAGTTGTTGGTAATGGCAATGGCTATATAGGGATAGGCCGTGGCAAGGCAAAAGAGGCTGCACCGGCCATAAGAAAGGCAATAAACAATGCCAAAACCAATATTATAGAAATTAAGAGAGGATGTGGTTCATGGGAATGTGGATGCGGGAGACCACATTCACTACCGTTCGAAATTACCGGAAAGTCAGGTTCAGTTGTCGTCAAGCTTAAACCTGCTCCTCAGGGAGTTGGGCTTGCAGTGGGGGATGTTGTAAAAATTATCCTGAAAATGGCAGGCATAGAAGATGCATGGGGTTTTGCATCCGGCCATACAAAGACAACTGTAAACTATGCACTGGCAACATTCGATGCCCTGAAAGAAACGGTATCAATGAAAATGAACCCCAAAATCAATCTGACAACGCCCATATATGTAGGAGGAATAGAACATGATAGCAATAATAAGGATTAGGGGGAGCACGGGAATAAAGCCCAGTGCTGAAAAAACTGCAGAATTACTGAATCTCAACAGAATAAACCATATGGTTATTTTTCCTGAGTCAGAAAGCTTAAACGGTATGCTTAACCGTGTAAAGGATTACGTGACATGGGGAGAAATAGACGAAGAGACCCTGGAGCTTGTTCTCAAGGATAGAGTTCTATTACAAGGTCACAAAAAATTAACCGATGATTATCTGAAGGAGTCTGGTTACTCCTCTATCAGTGAACTGGCAAATAAATTGGCTGAAGGCACACTAAAATTTAAAGATCTACCTGATGTTAATCCTGTAATAAGGTTGAACCCTCCAAAGGGTGGTTATGAGGCTATTCAGAAACCATTCCACCAGAAAGGTTCTGCAGGTTACAGGGGCAGTGAAATTAATAAACTGATAAGGCGGATGATTATTCCGGGGGTGAATTTAAATGGTGAGAACAAAAACTAAAAAATTAAGAGGAGGCCATTATGGCAGAGGAATGAAATCCGGCAGAGGCAAGGGTAAAAAAGGAGGTAATGGAATGGCCGGTCTTGGGGGTCATAGGAAAATATGGCTGATACTTCATGATAAAAAGCATTACGGAGTTCACGGGTTTACAAGCCATTCCAAAACCTATGAAAACCCTATAACCCTTAATCAGCTTAATGACCGTTATGAGGAATTAAAGGCAATGGGCTACGTTGTGGATGACTTAATAGATCTGGAAGGTGCAGGTTATACCAAGCTGCTGGGCACCGGAACCTTTGAGGTGAAGTGCAGAATCAAAATACCGCAGGCTACCGAAAAATCTATTAATAAGCTTTCCAATTACGGTACTAAGATAGAAAATGACTGAAATCCGTAGAAATAAGGGAGCTGCCATTCCCATAATATTTATATTCGCCCTGTTTATTGTTGTATTTTATTATTTTTCTCATTATACCGGGCTTAAATTATTCATACTTGGACTGCTATCATCGCCACTTTTTATTATCGCATACCTGCTACTGAGCTACAGTGGACCGAAAAAGAGCAAGCTATACGGGCTTGAAAACCTTACGGCAAAACTTCCTGCAGTTAAAAAAGCTAAGGGACATGTTCCATTTAAATACAAATTAATGTGGACCGCAGTTGTTGTCCTGATATATTTTGCCCTGACAAATATTTATATATACGGTCTCAACACATCAAAGACCGTAGATGTATTTGCATCTTTCAGGGCAATTTTCGCCGGTGCATCCGGTTCACTTATGGATCTGGGTATAGGCCCCATCGTAACAGCAAGTATAGTAATGCAGTTATTTGCTGGAGCAAAAATATTCAATCTAGATCTCAGTGATTCCAGTGATAAGGCCATGTATCAGGGATTCCAGAAACTCCTGGTAATTATAATGATATTTGTAGAGGCAATTCCCCAGGCATTCGGATTTCTCGTGCCAGATGCCGGTCTGGTATCCAGCATAGCACACGTTGTTCCTGGTTACGGTGAATTCCTGGCTCAGAGTATTATCATACTTCAGCTATTCTTCGGATCATATCTGGTGTTCCTCATGGATGAGGTGGTATCCAAATACGGTATCGGCTCAGGTATCTCCCTGTTTATTGCTGCAGGGGTATCACAGCAGCTCTTTACAGGTACATTTAACTGGATACCATCCACAATAACCTCACCGCTTTCTCTTTCCAATCCTCCAGCTGGGGCAATACCAAAGGCACTTTACCTTTTCATGAATGCACCGGGGTCTTACCTGACAAACACAGGAATGGAACAGATACTCTTTGCGCAGCCAAATCCAATGATAGCACTTGTAGGAACTCTGCTTATATTCTTTGTAGTAGCCTTCTTCCAGAGCAGCAAGATTGAGCTGCCTATAGCACATGAGCGTGTAAGGGGTGCCAGGGGGAGATATCCATTGCAGCTTTTATACGCTTCAAATATACCGGTTATACTTGCCACAGCGCTTCTGGCTAACATATCAATGTGGACTCTGCTATTCTGGCACAGTCCGGTTCTGGATAAGATTCCTATATTGGGTCATAGTCATTTGCTTGGATCATATGCTTCCTCAGCGCAGATATCGGCACTGGGCATATCTTCTACGACACCCACTGGAGGACTGGCGTTTTATCTTTATACGCCTAATGGTCTATCCGACTGGTTGTTCCCAATATTGCAACCCTCTGTCTCACAGAGCGTGCTATTGGGTCACACGCCGGTGGAGGAGTTAATCCATATCATAGTATTCATGGCTTTCCTGGTCGGATTCAGTATACTATTTGCAAAATTCTGGATTGAAACAACCAATATGGGCCCGGATGCTGTAGCGAAGCAGATACGTTCCAGTGGAATGCAGATACCAGGTTTCCGGCGTGATCCACGTATAATGGCCAAGGTACTGAGCAAGTATATACCCGCAATAACTATATTCAGCGGTGCAATTGTGGGAATACTGGCAGGAGCTGCCGATCTGATAGGTACAGTTGGGGATACCAGCGGTACCGGTCTGTTGCTTGCTGTTGGAATTGTAATACAATTCTATGAAGCAATGGGCAGAGAACAGTTGATGGAAATGCATCCATTGATAAGGCAGTTCTTCAGTGGTGGATAAACATGAGAGTAGTAATTTCAGGCATTCCAGGTGTTGGAAAATCAACAATCCTGGAAATGGTTTCAAAAAAAACACAGTACGAGATAATTAATTTCGGTTCCCTGATGTTTGACATGGCTGTGGACCTTGATCTGGTGAAATCCAGGGACGACATACGGCGGCTTGATGTAGATACACAGAAAAATCTGCAGAAAAAGGCATCAAATAAGATAGGAAAGATGGACAATATAATAATAGATACCCATATGTCCATAAAATCTCCTGCAGGTTATCTCCCGGGCCTACCGGAATGGGTGCTCAGGGAATTGATGGTTTCTTCCTATTTTCTTATAGAATCCACTCCAGAGGAAATTAAGCGCAGAAGGGAGAACGATTCATCCAGAAGCCGTGACAGTGATACCGTACAGGATATAAAGGAACATCAGGAGGTTAACAGGTATTATGCTGCCGCATATTCAGTCTATTCAGGGGCTACAATAAAGTATATATATAATCCTGACAATCATCCAGAGATAGCTGCAGAAAGCATATTAGGAGGTTTATAAAATGCAACAGGGTAATAGACCAGCACAGAATCCACAGATGACGAAGTTTATGATGATAGAGTTTATCTTTATGTTTGCAGGGCTTGGTCTAATTTTCATCATAAGTGATCCCTCCATCAGAAATCCTCTTGGGCATTATCTAAATTATGCTTTCATGCCACTTCTCGGATTCAACTATAAACTCCCAATATTAACACTTATGCTTACAGGCATTATCCTTGGTCTAATCTCATCAATTCCGAGATATTTCTTTACGGACTGGCTCAAGATGGGAAAAATGCAGATGATCAGCAAGGCCTATTCCAAGGCAATGAGGGAAGCATACAGATCAGGTGACCGCACAAGACAACAAAAACTTCAGAAGATGCAGATGCAGAGACAGATGGATCAGGCCGCACTTTCAATGAACACAATGAAGCCGTTAATGGTTACTGAAATATTCTTCTTCCTGATATTTATCTGGCTTTATGTCTTCATGCTTACTATACATTATCAGTATGTGTCCATGCCATGGGATTTAAATCTCAACATAGTCACATCGAAGATATACATTATGCCACTCTGGATGGCCCTGTATACACTGGGTAATCTTGCAGTCGGGTACTTCGTCACCATGATTATGAAGTATGTTGACTTTACATACAAGCTCAGGAAAATTGATGAGGATACGGCGCAATCAATATGATAGTAACTATCAGTGGCGAATCCGGATCGGGTAAAACAACAGTTGGCAAATTGCTTGCCGAAAAACTTAATTACCAATTTTTTTCTGGAGGATATTTTTTTAGGAAAAAGGCGGAAGAATACGGCATGAGCCTCCTTGATTTCAGTGGCTATGCAGAAAAACACCCTGAAATTGACCTCGATCAGGACAAAATGATTCTAGATTTCATGAAAAATCATGATAATATAGTTATGGAATCCAGGCTTTCTGGAGTTCTGGCATACCGGGAAGCAATTGCAGTTAAAATATATCTCGATACCTCTTTTTGTGTTAGAAGCAGGAGATTAATGGAAAGGGACGCAGGTACCGATGAGAAACACATACTGGCCAGATCAAGGTCTGAAATTTTACGTTATATGGAATTTTACGGACTGGATTACAGAGTATTCAGCTATTATGATTATATTGTAGACACAGATGATTTTACACCCGAAACCATAGTAGAATGGCTTATGAACTACATAAGCAATACACAGGTCAAAAACAAAGATTAAAATCAGATTTACAATAGAGTATAAATTATGTACACTTCAGGATTAAATAAAGACGAAATAAACGGATTTATAGTAATTGATAAGCCCAAGGGGCCTACAAGCCATCAGGTAGACTCATGGATCAGGGACATCACAGGAGAAAAACGGGTGGGACACATTGGCACCCTTGATCCAGGTGTGTCTGGCGTACTGGTTATGGCTCTGGGAAAGGCTACAAAACTTATAGATATAGTTCATGAAAAATCCAAGGAATATATATCGGTAATGAGATTGTATTCTCAGGCAGATAGGGGGACTATCGAAAGGGTTTTTAACGAATTTACCGGGAAAATATACCAGCTTCCTCCTGTGAGATCCGCAGTTTCCAGGCAGGTCAGGGAGCGTACCATATACAGTATGGATATACTTGAAATTGCTGATAAACTGATATTATTCAGAGTTAAATGTGAGTCAGGTACATATATCCGAACCCTCTGCACCGATATGGGGTACGTAATCGGGACCGGCGCACAGATGGCAGACCTCAGAAGGCTCTCCACAGGTGATTTTAATGAAACCCAGATGCACACACTTCAGGAACTCAGCGATGCGGCTGTTATTAAGAGGGAAGGGAATCCATCATTATTCAATAGCATGGTAATTCCCATGGATTTCGTTTTTTCAGAATCACCTAAGGTTATAGTTAAAAATACAGCAGTTAAAAATATTATGCATGGATCAGATATATATCCTGCCGGAATAAAGGCCATAGTAGGAGAATTCCACAAGGGGAGCAGGGTTGCCATATACACTGATAGCAATGATCTTATTGCCTATGGGACGATGCTGGTGGATGAACTTAATGATCTAAAGACAATTGACCTTGATGGTATACTGAGTGATAAATATGGAGAAAATAATGTGGTACGGAAAGATAATAAACAAAAAAATATACCTGTACAGAAACCTGGAAAAAGATTACATGAACATATTCGAGAGCCTGAGGAACGGAAGAATCCCAGAAACGGAAGAGACATGTTCAGAAAGAATCCCAGATTTAAGAGACCTCCTGCTAAAATACGAAAAGGAAAGAATAAATTCTGAGTTTTCACATGATCAGTATATAATTAAAATGTATTCTGTGAGAAAGGAAATAGATAGCATTATCAATATCTATCTTGAAAAACTTGTGTCTATTTACACACTCCTGGATATAAAATACAGCAATGATCCTTGCCTTTACTTTTCAAGGCTCAAGAATGCGGGATTAAATGAGGTGGATGGTCGGGCTGCTGAGATGGGTTCATCATTATGTGCTTTCAGGGCCTATCTGGACACCTATCTTCGAAATGAAATTGAAGACTATATGCCCAGTACCGTTCATCTTATAGGCCCCGGGCTCTCTCTTGATTTTCTTCTTAAGGCCGGAAGCCTTAAAAATCTTGTGAAATACCCATCCGGAACACTGCAGATACTTGGGGCAGAAAAGGCTTTCTTTAACCATATGAGAAAGGGTACTCCACCACCAAAGCACGGAATTATCTTCAATTATCCCGGGTTATCCGCACTTCCACCAAATAAAAGGGGAAAGGTGGCAAGAACAATAGCCAATAAAATGGCCATAACCCTCAAAATGGATTATTTTAAAACCGGAGGAAATATAGATAGCATGATTTCTGAGATAAAAAACAGAATGTCGGATCAGGTATAATTTGGCTTGGCACCCTCTGGAATTTCATCAGGATAGTTCCCTGTCAGGCATCCGACACAGAGGTTGTTCATGCCGATGCTCTCACGTAAACCGTCTATGGTTAAATATCCCAATGAATCTGCATTTATTGCCTTTCTTATCTCCTCTATTGTATGGCCGCCGGCTATAAAATCACTGCTGGTTTTCATGTCAACACCGAAATAACAGGGTGCTATTATGGGAGGAGACCCAACACGCACGTGAACTTCCGTGGCACCGTCTTTTCTCAGTATGTTTATTATGTGCCTCATGGTATTTCCACGGACTATGCTGTCATCAACAAGAACAACCCTCTTTCCCTTTATGACAGATTTAATAGTATTGAGCTTTATTTTTATTGCATCGTACCTGGATTTCTGATCTGGCAAAATAAATGTCCTATCAGAATACCTGTTTTTGATTAAGCCCTCACTGTAGGGTATATTAGAATATACAGAATACCCCAGAGCCTGAGATCTTCCGGAGTCGGGAACCGGGACTACAACATCGGCATCAACCGGATTCTCCTTTGCAAGTTTTATCCCTATATTGTATCTGACATCGAATACCTCTCTTTTGTCTATTATGCTATCAGGCCTGGCAAAGTAAACGTATTCAAACATGCAGTGCGATGTTTTATGATCGACGGTAAAGACACTCCTGTAACCGGATTCCCTTACCTCTACAAGTTCTCCAGGGGCTATATCTCTTATAATTTCTCCTGATACTGTATCTATCGCTGCGCTTTCAGAGGCAATAATATACCCTCCCTCTGTCTTCCCAAGTATCAATGGCCTGAATCCGAAAGGATCCCGAAGAGCATAAAGTACATCGTTTATTAGAATCGCCAGGGCATATGCACCCCTGATCTTCAGCATTGCCTTTTTGATTCCGTCTATAATTCCGTACTTCCCGATTTCGCTGACAATTTCCGTGAGAAGTACTTCGGTATCACTGGAGCTGTA
>JAJZXS010000037.1 GCA_021806295.1 Thermoplasmata archaeon | reverse complement strand
TGTCTGATGCCAGCCCCGTTCCCAGAAACATTGCAATCACCACTATGGATATAAATATTTTAAATCTATTATGCATAATAATAATAATTAATATTTAAATATTTCTATCAATTGTATTTTATCTATGGTAAATTAATAATTATTATCTGTGGATTCATATCTCCTGGCGTGAACTTATTGATACAATATACATGGATGAGAGTGGCAGATATCTTTAATGGCTGGGCAAGAAATACATCTAAAAAGTCCTCAGATATGGCAATATATTGGGAAATTTATCCCATGATATCATTGAATTCAGTTGCATTAGATGCGTATTGATAACATATATTGAGTAAATTATGCAATAAATATACTGAATAATGCCATAAATAAAATATTTAACAGATTTATTACAATAAGGAAATCAAGAATAAAATGGTGTCTCACATTTCATAAAATATCAGTCAAATGTCGAACATTATAAACAAAATAAAAATATGGAGATATGCCAGACAAGCATATCCTATTGATTATGGAAATAATAGATAATATAGTTTCGCCTGATGACAGGAAGAGAAAGTACATAGATAAACATATTCTGGAGATTCTTGTGACCCTGCAAATATTTAAAATATCCTACAGGTCAGCTAGGATATTCCTCATGAATAATGAAGAATACCTTAGAATGATTGGAATCAAAGAAATACCATCATTCCAGATACTATCAAGGGGTGCAAGATTATTTGACATGCATGAAATAAACAGTGAAATTACCTTCCTGTATTTAATAGAATCCACAGCTGCAATAGATTACTATATGGTACATACATGCAAGCATTCCACTGCATTGAGAAGAAGGCAATATGGAAGGTACACAGATCCTGAATCAGGATGGTCTAAAACAACAAGGGAATGGTCTTATGGAAGGAAATGCCATATGTCCGTGCATGTGGATTCATTTGTTATCATGGACTGGAAGACAACAAAAGGAAACATCTATGATTCCAAGACCTCACATGACACGGTTGACTCTGTTAGGAATTATTCCTACATTCTTGCAGATTCTGCTTACGATACCTCAGAGATATATGATTATGTCTTTGAAAATACACATGCCATTCCTGTAATTGACACCAATAAAAGAAGGGGAATTATAAGAGAGAGATTATCAATGAATAGAAAGATTGGCATCGAACTCAGGAGGGAATATTCTTCGCTATATTCCCTCAGGTGGGAAATAGAAAGGACATTTTCTATCCTTGAAGAGATTATGAAGGCAGAGAATATATAGTATACTAAGGACAGGAATCATGATACTGCGATTGGCCTTAAGGCTATTGTGTATAATCTAATGGTTGCATCAAACATAAAAGCTGGAGAAAAGCCCAGGGAGATAATGAAAATCGTCAGTTGCTAAAATATGAGACACCCTTAAGAATAAATAAGAAAGTACCCAGGGGCTTTGGGAATTTACGCCCATGGAGGGAATATTATGTGTTAAATACGGTGATTAATTTCCCTTGTAATCCGGCTTTCTTTTCTCAAGAAATGCCCTTACCCCCTCCTTCAGGTCGTTGCCGGCATATAGCATGCCCATAGAAAGTGCTTCCTCGTCAAGGTTAATTTTTGCTGTATTGTATATCAGACGTTTTGCAACGTATACAGAAGCAGGTGAAATTTTTTCTGAAAGCTCTCTGGCAAGCTTCATCGTGTTCTCAGAAATATTCTCAGTATATAACCTTGTCAGTATTCCGTATTCATATGCCTTCTGCCCGCTGATTCTTTCACATGTAAGAATCATGTCCATGGCACGGGAAATGCCTATAAGATTAGGCAGCCTCTGGCTACCTCCATATCCAGGTATAAGCCCCAGAGAAGTTTCAGGGAAACCTATAACTGAATCAGGCAGGGAAGTTCTTATGTCACATGCCAGTGCAAGTTCAAATCCACCTCCCAGTACATAGCCCTTTAGTTCAGCTATGAAAATTTTATTCATTCCTGTTATTCTGTCAAATATGTGCTCTCCCCTGCTTGCAATTTTCATAAACATAAAGGGGTTGCTAATAAACTGTGATAGATCCGCGCCTGCAGAAAATGCCCTATCATTTCCCATTATTATCACGACATTTACATTATTGTCCGCTTCTATAAGATCAAGCTGGTGGTCCAGTGCCTGAAGCAATTCAAAACTCATTAGATTATTCTTTCCATTCCTGAGTTTAATTACTCCAACCTTTCCATCTATTTTATAATCCAGAATTCCTGTGGTTTCCTCCTTTTTTATCTCTTCGGATTTTTTATTGAAAGCTTCTTTCATTTTATGTGCTTTCAGGGTATTTGATGGCCTGAATACTTCTATTCCATACTGTTTCTGCAGCCGGTCCAGTGTTTCAAGTACCTCATCATTGCTCAATCCATTGGCAACAGTAATTGGCCCGAATGGCCTGTTGAGGCCATATTTTACTCCGGTCTCTATATCATCAGGTGTTGCAACTCCATCTTCAATCAGCCTTGTTGCCTCATTTATTTCAAGTGCAAACATATCCATCAGGTTGATTTTGTCGCTCTCCTCGGCAGGGGGTATAACCGCCTTCCCGTTTTCCCATTTATATATGCCCTCACCGGTTTTAGCTCCCAGCTTTTTTGATTCTATCAGGCTGTCGAATGCCTGGCATTTCCCGTAATCAGGTGAAAGTTCCTTTCCATAGTATTTCAGGGAATCGACAACAGTATCAAGCCCGACATAATCAAATAGCTGATATGGTCCCATAGGAAGACCCTGAGATTTAAAGTAATTATCTATTGCCTCGGGCTTTGCAATCTTATTTCCATAGGCATTGCAGAGCAGAAGCATCTCCGGAGCTGATATCCTGTTTACAACGAAACCTGCCTGATCTTTTAGGACCTTGATAGGTATTTTTCCGATTTTCTTGGAAAGATCATAAAGTTCATTGACATATTCCATTGATGTTTTCTCTCCCTTTATAACCTCAACCAGCTTCATCATTATTGGTGGGTTGAAAAAGTGCATGCCCAGGAATCTTTCTGGATTTTTTACCTCCCCCGCCATTTCAGTTATTCTGATATTTGATGTGTTGGATGCTATGATTTTATCCGTGTGTTCTGATATTTCTTTCAAAACTTTGACTTTGATATCATAAACTTCGGGGACAACCTCTATGGATAAATCTGCATTTTTAACTGCCTCCTGGATGTTGTTAAAAAATTTTATGTGGTCAAGTGCTGATTTTTTACCGGCATTATCTATCTTTTTGGAGGCAACAAGCTTATCAAGGCTGTTATTTAATCCTGACTTTGCCTTCTCTATTACCTCCGGGTAAAAATCTTCAAGATTCACATCATATCCGTTCAGTGCAAAAACTTCTGCTATGCTATGGCCCATGACTCCGGCGCCTATAACTGCTACCTGCTTAATCATGGCAATACATATTTTTTAACTTTAAAGTCTTTTTCATTCACACTTTACTGATAATGCCCCTATCCTATCGCTGTATATTTTAGTTAGATGCACCGGGCATAAATCTGCATATGCCTAATTCCCACTGTTACCGGGCAAATTCATTTACTGTTAAAAACAAGGTTAACGTTGTAATGGGAAAACTTATAATACAATTGATTATCATAAAGCATGGTAGACTTTAAGCTGACTATAAATAATCTTCTGGACACTGCTGTCCGGTCTAATGCTGATCAGCAAATAGTATACCGGGATAATATCCTGACATACAAATCATTTGCTAAAAATGTAAAAAATTTTGCAGCAAATCTCCGGAAGATCGGTGTAAAACCCGGAGATAGAATAGCCGTTCTGGATTATGATACCATAAATTATCTGTACTGCTATTACTCAATTCCTATGATTGGTGCAGTAATTCATATGGTAAATATAAGGTATCCTCCGGAGGTGCTTTATTACACTATAAAAAATTCTGAGGATTCATATTTAGTGGTAAACGCTGATTTCATGCCACTTATTCTCCAGTATAAGGACATGTTTGACTTTATCAAGGGATTTATTGTATATTCTGAAAATGGGCATGAGGAATACGCCCTTAATAATGTATATTACGCGGACAGCCTGCTGGAGGATGCAGAATATAAAGATGCCGAGCCGGATGAAAATAGCATGGCAACCCTTTTCTACACATCTGGAACTACCGGCATGCCAAAGGGAGTTTACTACTCCCATAAACAGCTGGTGCTGCACAGTCTGGCATCCTCAGTGGCACTGTCAGATGAGCCCATATCTCTCAAACGCACTGCAGTTATGCTCCCTCTTGTGCCTATGTTTCATGTTCATGCATGGGGAATACCATATTTCACAATTATGAGAGGAATAAAATACGTCCTTCCCGGGAAGTATGAATGGGACAGGATAGTAGAAACAATGGAAAAGGAAAAGGTTACAAATTCTGCCATGGTGCCCTCCATACTTTATCTGCTTTTGCAGGCAAAACGGGGCACTGAAGTACTGGGAAAGCTGAAACTGAAATCGGTGATTGGTGGAGCAGCACTTAATGAGGGGCTGGCAAAAACTGCAGAATCCCTGGGAATGACAGTTGTAACCGGCTATGGAATGTCTGAAACCGGCCCTATCCTGACACTGGCCAATTATAGTAATGATATTATGGCATTCAGCAGTGAAAAGAAACAGGAATACAGAAGAAAAACCGGCATACCTGTACCTTTTGTTGATCTCCGCGTGGTCTCGGATGGCGAGGACGTGGAAAAAAACAATAAGGAGATAGGAGAAATAATTGTCAGGGCACCATGGCTCACAGAGGGTTACATAAAAGACCCAGAAAAAACTGCAAAATTATGGAAGGACGGCTGGCTGCATACCGGCGACCTTGCAACAATAGATGAATATGGTTATGTAAAAATTGTTGACAGGGAAAGTGATGCAGTTAAGTCAGGAGGGGAATTCATCCCGTCCATGGTCCTTGAGGACCTTATAAGCACTGTTCCTGGTGTGGGGGAGGTCGCAGTTACAAAGAAGCAAGACGAAAAATGGGGGGAGCGCCCTGTTGCATTCATAAAGGGAACCGCCAGCAGGGAGACCATAGAAAATGAAATGAAAAAATATGTTGAAACAGGAAGAATAGCCAAATTCTGGCTACCTGATGATTACATATTTGTAGATGAATTTGAAAAAACAGGAACTGGAAAAATAGATAAGAAAGTTTTAAGAAAAAAATTGGAGTGAAATAATATGGAAGATGTATACATAGTTGATTACAGAAGAATTCCGTTCTCCAGGGCAAGGCCCAGAGAACCGGAAAAGGACGTTTACAATGATTTAAGAATGGATAAAATGCTGTCAGAATTGATTAAGCTTTCAGTGAAGGAGACAAAAATCAATCCGGCGGAGATAGAGGATGTTATAACTGGATGTGCATTCCAGGCAGGAGAAAACTGGACATATGGTGGCAGGCATCCTGTACTGCTTGCGGATTTACCGGTATCTGTGCCTGCAATGTCAATGGATCGTGCATGTTCCTCATCATTGAATGCAACCGCTATTGCCTCCATGGAAATAATGACCGGAAGAGCAGGCATTACCATTGCGGGTGGAATGGAGCATATGACACATGTACCACTGGGTATCGACAATCCCTTCATAAAACCAAATATGGAACTAATGGTCAATCCGAAATATTCAAAGTTTAACATGAATGTATCCTATAATATGGGATTGACAGCCGAAAAACTTGCCGGCCTGAGAAAAATATCAAGGGATGAGATGGATGAATATTCATATAATTCACATAAAAGAGCGGCAAAGGCATATGATGACGGCTTTATGCAGGGAGAACTCATGCCGGTTTCTGTGAACGGAACAGTAATAGACCGCGATGTTGGTATAAGGAAGGACGTTTCACTGGAGCAGATAAAATCACTAAAACCTGCATTCAGGGAGAACGGCATAATAACGGCTGCAAACTCATCATCTCTGAATGATGGTGCATCCATGATTATGCTGATGTCAGGATCAAAGATGAAAGAATATGGGCTAAAACCACTTGCCCGAATAGTAGATTTTGCTGCAGCGGGGGTTGATCCGACTATAATGGGGGAGGGTCCTGTTCCCGCAACTGAAAAGGTTCTGAAAAGAAATAAGCTTTCTCCGGATGATATAGACTACTGGGAGATCAACGAGGCCTTTGCTGTTGTGGTATTGAATGCAGTACATTCATTCAACCTCGACCTTGAAAAGGTAAACATCCACGGAGGAGGAATATCTGTAGGGCATCCACTGGGAGCTACTGGCGCCAGGCTTGCAGGCACCCTGGGTAGAACCCTGCAGGATAAAAAGAAGGACCTCGGCATAGCCACACTATGTGTTGGCGGTGGGCAGGGATATTCAATGTTACTGGAGCGTGTTTGAAGATGTTTGAGGAACTGGAAGATTACAGACAGAAAATCAGGGAATTTGCCCTGAAGGAATTTACTGAGGATGTGGCTGCTGAATACGATAGAAAGGAATCCTACCCGGACGACCTTCGCAGGAAATCGCTGTCACTAGGGATTGTGGATATGCAGAATCCTGCCAAGGTACTGATTGCAATTGAGGAGCTATGCAGGGTTGATGCTGGCCTCGGCATAGCTCTCACAACTCCATATTTTGGCAGTGAGGTTATTATGCTATTCGGCAATGATAGGCAGAAAGAAATCCTGAACGATGTATACAGCGGAAAGTACATACTCGGGCTTGGTGTAACAGAGCCATCCGGTGGAAGTGATGTTGCAGCCCTGAAAACTACAGCAAAGAAACAGGGGAATAAGTATATCCTCAATGGTTCCAAGATGTTTATAACCAACGGTGCAATAGCTGATTACCTGGTTATACTTGCCAGAACATCAGAAGATTCAAATCCACATCATGGGCTGAGTACATTCCTTCTCAACACAAAATCTAAGGGCTTCAGTGCAACAAAGCTAGAGGACAAGCTCGGTGTAAGGGCTACCAACACTGCTGAACTTCAGTTCAACAACATAGAATTATCTGAGGATGATCTTATAGGTGAGGAGGGAAAGGGCTTTTATTATATCATGATGTTTTTCAATATAAGCAGAATTTATGTTGCTGCACAGTCCATAGGTATAGCCAGGGGAGCCTTTGATAAGATTAAATCATATATAAAGGAAAATAACGTAAAAGATGAGGATTCCATGTTCCGGCTGTCAGATGTTGGCACCAGAATAGAAGCCTCCAGGCAGATGACATACAATGCAGCATCATACCTGTTCGAATTCAAGCCCAAACCTGAACTCACAAGCATGGCAAAAGCATACAGCAGTGAAACTGCAGTATATGCCGCTGAAGAGGCAATGGAAATACTGGGTGATGAATCACTGTATGAGAGCGTACAGAGAATATTCAGAAATGCAAAAATAATGGAAATCTGGGAAGGGACAAGCGAAATTGAGAAACTTGTCATTGCAAGATACATATTAAAGGGTGAATAAAATGGAAGAGGAAAACAATATACTCAGGGAAACTGTAGCAGAATTCTGTGAAAAAAACCTTGATGAAAAGAAAATAGAAACAGAGGGGATAACCGAAAAACTAACTGAATTAATTGCATCTCAGGGATTCCTTGGTTCGGCTGTACCGGATAAGTACTCAGGCTCGGGACTGGACGAAACATCATATGAAATCATTCTGGAGGAGATAGCCAAATATTCTCCATCAGTGGCAATGAAAATATTTATTTTAAATTCTATGTACTATCCCGCAGTGAAAGGTACTTCAGCAGAGGATACACTTAACGATGCATCTACGGGAAAAATAAGCGTGGCCGTGGATTTTATCAATAAGGCCGGCAGCATCGAATCTGAATCCGGGAAAGCAAAGGGGACACTGAAAAACATACTGGGAACGGATGCGGATAAACTTGTTGTGTTCGGAGATAGTACTTCCATTGTTTCTGGACCCTTCAAATCAGATTCAAGAGATTTCATGGGCTTCCGTGGACTGAAGTTCGGTGACCTGCATCTTGACAACAGTGTTCAGGTACTGGATAAACACAGCAGAATGGCAGAGATAATGGAAAACTCATACGGTCCCGCATCGGCTATTGGTCTGGGTATGATTTCGGGGGCTCTTCAGAAGGCCATAGATTACACAAATGTGCGGAAGGCATTCGGCAATAAGCTCAGGGATTTCGAGCCGGTTTCATTCAGGCTGGCAAGATTCAGGGCCATGGAGTCCATTCTGAGAAATTCACTTTACAGCAGGATTGACCCATACTACACATTTAACTTTGCTATGGAACATCTGGTAGAAATAGCCCGGTATTCTGTCAATACCCATGGTGGATATGGATATTTCAAGGACTTCGGTGTGGAGAAGTTTTATAGGGACGCCATTGTGATGAAATCCATATTCTATGGAACGGATGAACTGAGAAAGCTTACAGAACATGTTTACTCTGAAAAAATAAATTTTGTGTAAATTAAGCTTATTCTTATAATTTTCATGTAAATATTTTTGCACGGTACGCATAAATTAAAGAGCTTTTATAGCAATTCTTTCCGAGTCCTGCCTTCATGCAGGTTTCCATTATAAATTCCTCCATGGTCATATTATTTTCAAGCGCCACCTGCGGAAGTAATGTTCCTGAGTATATTCCGTTCTCTATATAAATGCCATATTTACCTGGAGTGGCAGAACGAACCTCATCATATTTTACCTCCCTCAATTCGCCTATTACAGTTACTTCTATAGAAATTCCTTCAAGCTCATTTTTATCCAGAGGGTCAAACCGGGGATCACGGTATGCCGCATTCCAGGCTGCCTTTTCTACTGCCTTTGCAAGTGGCATTACCGGTTTCAGGTATCCTATGCATCCCCTGAGGCTTTTATTTTCAGTAAGCGTTACAAAGGCACCTGCCTTATTTTCAAGCTTTTCAGGTATATCGAACATCCTGTTTTCATTTCCGTTTATGGCACTCTCTGCGATGTTTATCAGAATCCTTCCATCATCATCATTTAAATTTTCAATGAATTCATCCTGCATCATAATTAAATATGCTACGCATTTCATATATATAGATTTTTAGTGTGGCGTGAGTGTTACATCATAATCTATTTTTATAAGAGCCATTTAAGAAATAACATATCCGTAGCAAATTATATTCTATAACATTTTCACACCTTTATATAAAATTTATATAAATCATAGTAATCCTTATATATGGATAATACCAGGGACCCCTATGTTGCCGGAGCATTCTACCCGGATGATTATAAACAACTAAAAAATGATATAACAAGTTATATGGATATAGAACCTCCTGTTCTAAATTACAAAAAATTAATAGGGGCCATAGTTCCCCATGCAGGTTATATATACTCAGGCAAAACTGCCGCATATGCTTATAGCATAATCAAAAACTGCAAAAAACGGGATTTTTTAATTATAGGCCCAAATCATTCAGGGTATCCTTCCTATCCGGCGATTTATCCGGATGGATACTGGAATACGCCAATGGGATATGCCAGGGTCAATTCCAGCCTGTCAGGTAAAATACTCTTTAAATCAAATATTATAAGGGACGATAAGGAGGCACATATGATAGAGCACTCTATCGAGGTTCAGATCCCGTTTCTGCAGTATATATTCAACACTAACTTTTCATTTTCTCCTATAGTACTGGGAAACCAGGGACAGCCCATTGCTAGGAATATAGCTGAAACCATAGAGACGCTGGAAGAAAGGCCTTTTCTCCTCATAAGTTCTGATCTTAACCATTATAATCAGTACGACAGGAATAATGAACTTGATAATATAATAATAAAGGACATAGAAGATCTAAACGTGAGAAAATATTATGAGGATCTGAAAAAATATGGCATATCTGCCTGTGGCTACGGTGCAATTGCAATATTAATGATGGTTACCCGGCAGATGAAGGGGAAAATTGCACTGCTGAATCATAGTAATTCCGGGGATTATGGATCAGGCCATAACAGGGTTGTGGGCTATGCGTCCATGATAGCCTATAAATAATAAACCGGGGCGGAATATTATAATTTTCAAAGAAGTTGATATAATGCAGTTATGAAAATAATAACTTTATATTATAATGGTGTAGATAATAAGATTAACAATGAAGGCAAATAAGGTATAAATAGCTGTAATGCAATTAAATATATATGGAAGCCAGTTTATATGAAAGAAGTGGTGACAGGATACGATGCACAGCCTGCGAGAGGTACTGTTACTTAAGGGAAGGCCAGAGTGGCTTCTGCGGGGTAAGAACCTACAGGAATGGTATTTTGAACCTGGATGTTTATAATTACCCCTTCGGATACAATGTGGATCCCATTGAAAAGAAACCTGTTTTGCATATGTATCCGGGTTCCAGAATCCTTTCTTTCGGAACTTCCGGATGTAATTTCGCATGCAAATACTGCCAGAATTATGAAATGAGCCAGAGGAAAAACGTGGCAGGCGAATATATGACTCCAGAGAAAATAGTAAAAGAGGCAAGAAAGTTACATGTGGACGGCATAGCGTATACGTATAATGAACCCACCATTTTTATGGAATTTGCCCGTGATGTGGGAATTATAGCACACAAATATGGGCTCTTCAACATATTCGTGACAAATGGTTACGAGACACCTGAGTCAATGGAAATGGCGTCTGAATTCCTCGATGCTATGACAATTGATTTCAAGGGCAATGCTGAGGAGAAATTCTATAATAGATATATATCTGTACTGCATCCTGATTTAATTTATAAAACAATAAAATACTCCATGGATTACGGCATACACACCGAAATCACCGATCTGGTTATTCCCCAAATAGGAGACAACCTGGAAGATGCAGAAAAAATGATTTCAAAAATAAAAGACATAGGCGGTGAATACACGCCTGTAAGCTTCCTGAGGTACCATCCGGATTATAAATTGTCCCTCCCTGCAACCCCCTTTGAAACACTGAAAAAACATTATGATATTGCAAGATCTATGGGGATGCATTATGTTTACCTGGGCAATGTTAGGGAACAAAACTATGAAAATACATACTGTCCGGAATGCGGGGCACTCCTAATTAAAAGGCAACTTTTCAATTCAGAAATTAAAGGCTTGAATCCAGATGGTAGCTGCACACATTGTGGATTTAAAACCGATATACCAGTTAAGAATAGCATTATCCAGTAATTTTTTTCATAGTAAGGGGCATATTTTTTTCAATTATCTTTTTTGTGGATATTGCCCTGTTGGCTATATACTCATCAATAAATTCATTGCTTACATAGTAAACCAGAAGGAAATCAAGAATAATTTCCTGGTCTTCAAGCGCCTCTATCTTGCTGAATAAATGGTCACATGATGTTTTCGTAACCAGATATTTGGAAATTTCCCTTCTCATTAGCACGTATCTCATGCATGTCACAATTTATAAAGCTCGGGCCTTCTCTGCCGTAGAACAGGCATTTTCTTCCTTACTGCCGCAATTCTCTCCGTATCCACTGTGGCATAAATAACATCCTCATCCTCGGCGGCACGGGTCCTGATAGCGCCTATGGGATCAGTAAATGAAGTTATTCCAGTAAATCCTCCGCCGACCATATTTGATGTTGCAAGATAAACTGTGTTCTCAAGAGCCCGAACAGAAACAAGAGAGAGCCACTGTTCCTCCTTCATGGTTCCAGCAAACCATGCAGAAATAAGTACGATCATATCAGCATCATTCATCGAGTAATTTCTGAATACTTCCGGGAACCTTATATCATAGCAGATTAACATTCCGAAATTAATGCCTGCTATTCTTGATATCTTGAATGGCCCATTCCCGTAGGTATAGATGTCTGATTCCTTATATCCGAAAGCATCATATAAATGGGATTTCCGGTAATAGTTGGATAATTCCCCATCCTGTATGAATACAGCTGTATCGTAATAGTTCCCGTCATAAACCTCATTTATTCCTGCAATAATGCTGATCTTGCTATTCCTTGATATTTCTTTAAGCCTTCTCACATAATTACCGTTCAGCGGTTCTGAATTCTTTATCACGGTGTCTCTGTATGGTGAATAAAACATATAATACTCCGGGAATACAATAAGGTCTGAGGAATTGGCGGCGGCAATGCCAGAATAATACTCGATATTTCTAAGGCTAATATCCTTATCCGCAACTGGCTTCAGCTGCGTTAATGCTATTTTCAACATAAATATATAATCCAATTAAATATAAAAATCATACGTATGATTTATTAGAACTGAATAATAATCTTATTATCTGCCAGTACGGGTAAATGTTCCAGGGTATGTCTAATAATTTTTAAAATTGTTTAAATAATATCTGTAGATATTCATGCATGAAAACTATCAGAATAGGTGCTTTGGCCGATTCAGGGGATCTTTACCCATTTATACCCATGATAGAACAGAAAGTGAAAAGCGATGATTTCAAGCTGGAATTTGAATTCATACCGACAGTTCAGGAGGTTAATGATAAGATTGTGAAGAAAGAAGTTGATATATCAGTGCCTTCAGCTGCATTATACCCGTATATACAGAGGGATTATTTCATCCTTTCCACTGCAGTGGCTTCTGCTGTGGATGGAATAACAGGGATGCCAGTACTGGCCATGAAAGATATGAATATGGATGAAATCATGGATTCAAAGATTATTGTGCATGGCCTGAATACTACTGCCTTCAATCTTTATAAACTGTTAATAGGCAGATATAAAAAACTGGTGGTAGTTCACCGGGTTCTTGATGAGGTAAATGTAATGGTTCAGGAGGGTGGAGTCATGGTTGCAGTGCACGAACTAAAGGCAATGTATGACCTCAGGAAAATGGGAGTCGAGCCTCACAGGCTGGCAAGTATGTGGGATATGTGGAAGGAATTATCGGATAATAAACCCATGCCCATGGGAACAGTAGTGATTAACTCGGATATAGGGGAAGAATATGCCTTGAAGTTCAAGGATTTATACAACAGGAGCAAAAAATATGCAGAATCACATATGGAGGAGGTACTGCCTGTTGATGTAAAGATCATGAGGGAAGTTCAGAATTCAGATATCAGCCTCGAGGTAATCAAGGGGACCATAGGCGCAGATGTCAAGGAGTATAATGTATCACTTGATGATGTCAAATCAGGTCTGGAATTTTTCTATGAAATAATGTATAAGAAAGATTTACTTCCTGGCGTAAAAGAAATAAGGTTAATTTAAAAATAAAAAAATTTACGGATCAGATATTACATTCAGGTCCACATTTATTGAAACATCCGTGTTCTGATAGCAGTTAATATCCTTTCCATTTGAATCTCCAAGTCCAAGGTATATATACATTGTTGCTGTTCCACCAGGGCTAAGTGATGTTCCGAATCCATTCACTTCTGTTACATTGTAGACATATCCCGTATCCTTGTAAAGGTCAGTCATGAATGCATTTCTTGGTACATTGTGCGACATAGACTGATTATTCTGATTTCCACAGTTATTATTATTTCCATTCCACCAGCTGGGTATTCCCCAGCAGGGTGTGATTCCATTACTATTATACCAGGAATTTCCATTCCATCCGTTTCCATGACTACCCTGCATTCCACAACAATTGCCGTTCATCGAATAGTTGTACCACGAATTGTTAGTATTCTGACATGCATTCATAGACATAGGGCCCGTAGAGGCTGCAGTAACTATAATGCCCACTGTCCCTGTATTCTTCACGACTGATTTTAATACAACATATTCATTGGGTGCCAAATTTGACACATTTAATGTATACTCGCCCCCACTTAACGCTGCGGTATATGCATCTGTACCCAGGTTTATACTGTAATTCCCACTGGCATTATAGTTATCCGTGGATTGTCCTACCATGTTGTTAACTCCATTGGCCCCTTCTACTGTAATAACAGTGTTATTTGCATTGGTTCCGACAAGATAAATTGTGTTCTGCCAGCCTATATGCCCGGCAGTTCCATTAACATCAACACTTGAATTCCCGGAGAATGCAGAGAAAGCGAATGTTCCTCCCATGGCCACAAGAATTGGAACAACCATTAATACCAATATTTTTTTATTCATGAATACATCATTCCTAATTCTCCTATTTGTTTATTAATAATTAAAAAGTGAGATATTTATATCCGGAATACAGGTATTTACAAGTAATCAATACAAAAAGTATGGAATAAAGATACTGAAATTTCCTGCTACTAATTTTGTGACATCCTCCATATCTAAAGATAGGAACTTTACACTTTTATCGAAAAACTTGCCTTATCAGGTACAGGT
The DNA here is from genome assembly GCA_021806295.1 of Thermoplasmata archaeon. GTDB lineage: Archaea > Thermoplasmatota > Thermoplasmata > Thermoplasmatales > Thermoplasmataceae > Ferroplasma. The sequence goes on along the minus strand of JAJZXS010000037.1, from coordinate 2,012 downwards.
TTTCCATCCACGGGCATAAATTCCCCACTATCCCCAGGTATTCTTTTCTTTTTATGCCTGATCTTCCCGGGCCTTATTATAATAAAGTCAGAAAATATATTTTTTAATTCAGCGTTTAATACATTGATTGCAGCATCGTCATCCCTGTTCATTCACAGTTACTGCAATGGTACTTCCTGTTATCAGGAATCTGTACCTCTACTATATTTCCACAGGAAGAGAATCTCTTTGATGTATTCTTGGGGTTTACCTTTACACAGTATTTACTGGCCCCTTCAGCCCTGTAAATAGTATTATTTACAAGTTCACCCCAGGAAGCACATCTTGTATGCTTTTTGCCAGTTTATGGTTCTTTAGCATATTCTCTATATTCAAATCCTCGTATGATATAAAGTTATGATTGTTTACTAAAGTTCTTGATAGCTTCTGTGAGAAGTCATTTCTCTGGTTGGATATATGGATGCTTATTTTTGCAATCCTAACTCTCATTTCCCTTCTGTTATTGCTGCCTTTATCTGCTTTAACATGGTATTGTATAATTTATGGAATAAATACAGAATATATTCTATGGCCTTTATCTGGGCTTTATTAGAATATATTCTAAATCTATATGTAGTTTTATATTCCACATATATCATTAGTATGAAATTCATCCACATCGTAAATTCAGTGGCTTTCTTTCTGGTATATTCCTATGAAAAACCTATACTTAACAATCTTTTATGCCTCTATGATATATTAAATTTGCTGAATCGTCATGCACATTACCATTTTTAGCAATTCTTCTCATGTTGTTTATTTTCTTTAATGACAGTTCTTCAAGCCTTTTAAAGTATAATTCATCAGTATTGACTGTTTCAGTTCTTTCCCTTTCAATGTATCTTACATTGTTTTTTAACATTGCATAGATTGTTTCTGCCAGTATCCTTGCTATTGCTATTATTGACCTCTTCTTCCCTAATCTTCGTACTATGCTCAGATATTTAGATTTGAACTTCTTTGTATACTTTATTAATGAATGTGCTGTTTCAACTAAAAAGAATCTTAATAATGATGGACCATGCTTTGTTATATGTCCCATTACCTTTTTTTCACCTGATGAGTATTCACTTGGTATTAGTCCAGTGTATGAGGCGAACTTAAGCTTGTTATCAAATCTATTTATTGTTCCTATTTCTGATAATATTCCTGCTGCTGTGTAGAAGTTTACTCCTGGAATTGTCATTAATAGTTTTGTATCATTGCTGTTATATGATATTGATGATATTTCTGTTTCTATTTCCTTTTCCATATCCTTAATGTATGATATGTCATTTAACAGTGATCTCAGTACTATTTTATCAGAATAATTAAGATTATTATAATTATTCTCTATTTCTTTTAATCCCTTCTTACCGAACGGGTCTGTAGCTTTTATTATTATTCCATAGGATGTTAACAGTGCATGTACCTTATTCTTCTTCAAGGTTATCTCTTCCCCCAGGGAATGCCTGTATCTAACCAATGACCTGATATTTTCTATTTCCTCTGATGGAATATATATTTCTTTCATTCCTCCCTTTCTGAATACATCTGCAAGCTGGAATGAATCCTCCCTGTCTGTCTTCTTATAATTATTATATATCTCAGGAACCTTAGAGGGATTTATTAAATGTATTTTATAGTTTAATTTTAACAGTTCTTTACAAAGATATTTACCCGATGTTGAAGATTCTATTACAATATCATGATCCCTGTAATCAGATAAAAACTCATTGACCATCTCTATATTATTTTCCATATTCCTTTGAATAATAATATCTCCATTATTCTCCATTACCGTAGCATATACGGAACGTTTATGTACATCTAAACCTATTACTATATTAATCACCTCCTAGTGTGGTTCTGTGAGAGTTAGAATCGTAGACTCGACAAACTCCTATTCACCTTATTAGATATTAATAAGGTAAGAAATCGAGTCGAAGGGCGGCTATTCTATAAAGCGGCCTCTAAGGTCAAGTTGCATAACA
>JAJZXS010000012.1 GCA_021806295.1 Thermoplasmata archaeon | reverse complement strand
TATAATTCCTAACAGAATCTATCATTTCAACTGCCATATTCTTGTCATATACAGATGCAGTGGTTATCTTCCATTCCATTACAGATAATGAATCAGTATCTATTGAAGCATGCACCTTCCTTCCATATTCATAGCCCATTGTGCTGTAGCCCCATGAACTTTCAGGAACCTTGTATTTTCCATTCTTCCTTCTCCCCTGTGCTGTGGTATCCTTACAGGGCTTTACAACTGATGAATCTACTGCAGCACTGTCATTATAAGGATTTATCATATCTATTATTGATGAATTTATATAATGCCAGTCTATCCTTAAAGATCTGTAGGATACTCCATATATTTTCAAAATTACAATAATCTTCACAATAAGTTTATTTGAGTACTTTCTGATTCTATCCTCCGCAACTATTTTATCCAACCTTTGCATAATTAATGGGATGTGGTTCGCTTCCATATCCCACTGATAATTTTCAAATTAATAAATATGGCAATTGTCGAACAAATTATGAAAGTTTGGACACGCTATATAATAAAGAAAAGGATTCTGAAAGAAACACACTATATTTGAAAAGTTTGGATTCTGGAGATATTTATCTTGACTTTCTGCCAAAAAACGATCACTTCCATGTAACATCCAAATCACTCAATTTGATGGAACTTAAATACGAAACTGTTACTAAAAATATTTCTTATTCATTTGAACCTGAATTCATTGTCATAGTTCAGGAGATCTCGATGCTTTTCTTGCTAAAGTTAAAAGCCGCATGGGATAGACACTATGACTTGTCGCTTGAAAATACAACAAACAAGGATCACTTGAACGATAAATTCACAAAGGATTGTGGCGATATAATTGCGTTACTTTCTAGTGACACGTTTTACTCTGCTAGATTTGAATGGTTGTCTTCAGTAATATCTAAATTTGATTTCCTGCGGGGCTTCCTGGATGGAGGAATCATAGAGGACAATTCAACTTTTGAACGTATTTCTGGCAAAGACAGAAAGGAACTAATAAAAAAACTATTGTTTCTTATTTGATATCTGATTGTCTGCATCCAGAGATGAGAGTGGTTATGGACAGTTTTAAGTTAAACAAACCTAAAGAAATTATATAACGTATAGTTTATATAAATGTATATGCTGGTTATGAATCATAAAAAATCAACCAAATTTTTGGCAATGCCCAAAATCAAAAAGTTTATTATATATGGCAAATTAAGAAAATATGGTTAATGTTATTGGATCAATTGATAATGCATCGCTATGGAATACAACCTACCATCTTATATTTACGCAGGAGGAAATATACCAATTTCTGGTAATGGATAAAAAAGAGAGGCGCTCAGATTTGTTTTATACATCTACGGATAATCCTTCCAGACTGATCCCGGTGGCAGGAGAGATTTCAAATTATAAGGTAACAAAGGATGAAGTGAAAAGCCTAATTGCAGAAAATCTAGAAAGGGGTAAAGAGATAGAAGCGAATCTTGAATCAAAACTAAAAGAAGTACCTCCAAAATTCAAAGTGATCCAGTGTTCAAGTATTGATAAAGTTGAACTCACAAATGGAAATCCATTTTCTCTACCAGAGCTTTTACTGGAATCAAAGGGGGAAAAAATTAAATTTCACCTTGTCCACAATAATTTTCAGGGGAGGGGAAAGCTGCAAGATGAGATATTTTCAAGTTACGAAAATATCCTGCGGGAAATATTTGGTGATAAACTTAAGGTCAAGAATTAGTCTTTAGTGCTATATAACTTTCAGGATACTTTTAATGATTTTTTTGAACCATTTTCCCATTAATTTTTATAATACTGCCCACAACATTAAAAATTATTATAATTATTTAATGATCATTTCATTAGTAACAGGGGGTTTATATTTACACATAATATGGTACACAACCCACATTTCTCATAGAATATACAGATTCAGAGTTAAGTATTACTTCTAAGGACAGATCAATTAATATTCCTGTAAATATGATCAAGACCAGCTATTCTGCCCGCCCTTATTCCTCTGAATCTAATGTATGTTTGAAGAAAATCCCAGTTAAATAGATGCAACTCTACATTGGAATCAACCTTACCAGCTGACGTTATCTGTTCTCTATTTTATGTCAATCCTGCAATACAAAAAGTTTTGGAATTGGAAAGAAACTTTGGGCGAAACCATATATTTTTCGAATAATCAAAAAGCCAAACAATTTAAAGACATTATTTGATATAATATGTATTAACATATAAATCATTATATACCAAATATAGATAACTAATAGTGTCAAAATCAGAAGTCACCACAATTCAGCTGGATAAATCAGTTGTAGAAGCACTTAAAAAAGTTAAGAGATATCCGCGAGAAACTTACAGCGAAACAATTCTCAATCTCATAAGATATGCAGAAGAAACAAAAGAGTTAGAAACCTTTGTACAAAAGGCCCAGGAAGAGAGGATGAAACAGCTTTGGGAAAAAGGAGATTACTCGGGATGGGAACATGCCTGAACCAGGCGATGTTGTAATAACAAGGGTGAAATTCACCGATTCCGATGATTCTAAAATTCGTCCCGCCCTTATATTGTTCGAGGAATGGGGTAATGTTATCATAGCCGGGATCACAACTAACACAAGAATGAACGGTATACCAATATCCCGGAGTGATGGAGCTGCTCAGGATAGCGTGATTAAATTGAATTATATCTTTACCATTACAAATGAAGCAATAATTAAAACAGTATTTCATTTGAGTGGAGAAAAAAGAAATTTGGTTTTTGACGAGCTCTCAAAGAAGTTTTCTGCATTGAAATATGATTGATAAATTCCCGTTATTACCATTTTTTGAGGAAAAAGCCATCAGGCTGGCAATGTGAAATGTATCACCACAATGAAGTTACATGCCAGATATATGAACCACATTTATATCTAAATCCTCATGTAAACTCACTACCCATAAATTATTTTATCATTGTCCCACTCTACTGGAAGCATCACTAATAGTCCCTTTAAAACTATATCAAATTGTATATCATACTAAACATAAGTTATAACAATATGTACAGTTACTATACATTAATGATAACGATTGAGATTTCAAGTACGTTTTAACGCTCTGGAACTGCCAAAAAATACTAGGCCTTATTGAACGGATATAAAAGTTGATCTAGAATCAAATAAGATAATTGCTATTGCTGGAGCAAGTCGAACCGGAAAACCTATGTAATGTTTCAATGCATGAATAACCTTTTAAAAAAAGGCGTTAAGAAAGATAATACTCTTTATCTCAACTTTGAGAACGAATGACTTGTTGGAATAACAGCTATCAATCTAGACGATCTTCTTATAGCCCATAGGGAGCTGTTCAATCCGAATGAGGTTATATATGTTTTCCTTGACGAAATCCAGATTGTTGAAAACTGGGATAAATGGGTCAGGAAGATCTACGATACTGGTAAATATCGTCTAATAGTAACGGGATCATCTTCTGAATTGCTAAGCCGTGAAATAGCCACTTCTCTAGCAGGAAGAAACCTTACATACGTTGTTTATCCACTCTCTTTCAGAGAATACATTGTTGCAAAAGGGCTTAAAATTAATGAATTGCAAACAATATTCTATTGAGATGGGGGCTATTCTTAAGGCAATGAATGATTTTTTAGAATTTGGGTCATTTCCAGAAATCACAATGACATCCAGCATATCAAGAAAACTGGAGGCCCTTTCATCTTATTTTGATGCAATTTTCTTCAAGGGCATAGTTAGAAGGTATGGAATCATGGGGGTGGGAGACTTAAACATATTTCTCAAAATCCTATACAGCAGCTACGCCTCATATTTCAGTTCGGTAAAGTTGCTTAATTATTTCAAAAGTACCGGGAGAAAGATAAGCAGAGTTACATTGCTAAACTTCCTTGATTACTCGAGATCAGTTTTTCTTGTGAGCCTACTTTAGAAGTATGAAAAGAGCGTAAGAAAGAGTATTTCTATAGAATCCAATACTTATATAATAGTCATTGGTATTTCCAGATATTTCTCTAACATTGATAAGGTCAGGGCACTAGAAAATGCAGTTTTCATCTAGTTATCCAGGAGAAAAGAACCTATAGAAAGCATAAACTATCTTAAGCTTAAATTCGGTAAAGAAGTGGGGCTTCATTATAGGCGGTAAAAATGGTGAGATCATACAGGTGTCTTATGAAGTGCCCCTACTAAGCACAAGATCTCTAGAAACCTCTGCAATTGTGGAGGCTACAAAGGATCTTTGGGCGAAGTCCGGGAAAATAATAACCTACGATTATGAAAGATAAGAATTAATTGATGGCATTTTAATTCATTACATTCCATTCTGGGCTGATATATTTATGTTACCAATGACGGTTGGAATGGCAATATTTGGGCCTATCGGAGGTAAGTTATCCGATAAGCATGGTTCTAAAGGTATAGCAACCATCGGACTGGTGATGTCAGCATCTGCCATATTTATGCTCACTACTATAAGCGCGTATTTCGTGTATACAGAAATGGCAGTTTTGCTGTTTGTTTTCGGTGCAGGCTATGGAATGTTCAATGCTCCTAATGCATCAGCATTAATGTCTTCAGTTCCCCCTGAAGATAGGGGGGGCCTCTGGAATGTTTTCAACTTTGAGAAACGTAGGATCAACCGCAAGCATGGGGATTTTCTTTACGATACTCATAGTGGCAATGACGGGGGTGCTTCCCCATACACTATTTACCGGACTCACTGGTGCGGGTGTTAATTACTTGGTTGCAAAATCACTTTCATCATTACCACCCACCGATGCCATTTTCAGCGCATTACTCGGGATTAATCCAGTAACTGAAATTGTAACACTGCTTCACCTTGGGCCGCAGATTTCGCCCTCTGCCCTTGCTACAATTACTAGGACAACCTGGTTTCCAGGAGTCCTTGCCCAAGCTTTCATGCACTCACTTAAAAAGGTATTTTACGTGGCATTTGCAATGACTCTGTTCGGTGCTATAATATATTACCTGCGGGAACCTATTAGAAAAAATAATAGGATCGAGGGAAAAAGTGAAAAATAACTGCGAGTATTTAATACAAATTCTTCCAATAAGCGTAAATCATTGAAATAATATGCACATACTGGAATGAAAATATAGAATCAGGTTATTATGGAAGATCCGTTATATGCGGATTTAAGTTCGTAGCCTCTGAATCTTTCAGATATATGTTTCCTGGCCACAAGGGGTCTGGAAGACTACACTTATTAGGACAATTGCTCGAATAATTGAGCCTTTAAAGGGGCAGATTATTCTGAATGGCGGAAATCTTTCAGGCCATAGAGCTAATCTTGGCATTTTTTGCTTCTTTCTGCTTTCAGAAAAACGGATTAGAAGAAAGATTTTTATCATTGATTTTTCTTTGAGAAATATTTATAAAACGCTACCCAGTTGTAACATTGTGTAGAGGAGTCTATGTTAAGGATAAAAAAATAGTATTATCTTAAAACTTTAATCAAATCCAGACGGCCCTTAAATACAAGCATGGAAATCTACTACTTAAATTTCATCTATGACCTTGATACCATTGACCTTCTTGAACGCTCTATTGTGAGTGAGAAGTTCTTTTGAATTCATGGCTTTCATAGTGGCCAGGATTACACAATCCCTCCCACCCAGTCCGCTTTGAGAGTATGTAGAAAGAAAATTGATAGAAGACTTTAAAATGCCGGAGTTAAAATCGACCAGGGTAAGTGTGGAAAGACTGGTTATTATCTTTATTTTTTCATTAAGTACAGACGTTGAAAGATTTCTAAGATAGTGCGCTACTTCCATCAAAGTCACAGTATTCACTACTACTCCTTCTCTTATAGCATTCTGCATGGCTCCATTCACATAATTGTGTTCTGGTAGTCTCCTGTCAAACCAATAAATCCAATAGTTTGCATCTATATAAATTAATCCCAAGACAAATTCACTTCCATATATTTTTGAGGTTAATAGGATCGGCAACAGGAATCTTGGAGTCATTACGGATGAAACCCTCCATTTTCCCTATAAACTCTTCTGGAGATAGCGATTTTTCAATTATTATCCTGTTCGATTCTCTATGCAGTTTTACCTTCATACCTGGCTTAAGATCAAGTGAATCCCTCATCTCTTTCAAAATCACTATTCTGCCTTTGTCATCTATTATAGCTTCTTGAGTCATTCCCACTTCAATTCCCACACCACAAATCTATATGTAAAGTTTTGCTTATGTTTAAACAAATGTTCATTCTATTACTTTGCAAATGAACCATTAATCAAATTATATCTCAATCACATGGATGGCAAGCTGCTTGTATTTATTGTATTATTCATAAATATTAATTCAATATTAACTTAAATCTTTAATTATGTCCTCACAGGTCAATTCAGGATTATAATTCCTCATGATATATGCATAATTTTCCCATTGGTACGGTATCCTACTCATATAAATTTATAGGAATCAATCAGATTTCACCGGTTTTCTGAATGATACTCTCCTCTTCATATAAATGACGCTTCCTTTAGTTACGCTATAGTTGCTTACCACAATTCTGGCACCACATTCACAGTTTTTTATTACATTCATGGCTACAAATCTTACTATCTTACGCCCACAGTAAGGGCAGGTCACTTTATCTTCCGCCTCTAATTCTATTTCCTTTGCCATGGCATCCCTTAACTCTAAAAACGTACCATTGAAGTCTGAGAGGATTCCGCGGTTTCCAATATAAACCTTGATTAAATAATAATGCTTATTGACACACTCAAATTCATCAATATAACAATCAATTCCGTATTTTCCTCCAATGTCCTTTAGATACTTTTCCAGCTCATTTCCCAATTTGTTATCGGCATCTCTCTTGTCAATTCTTGCGTTAACATCCCGGAGAACATCTGATTTTTCTTGTTCCGTCAATGTTTTCATAATATTTATTATATTGTCCTTGCCCAGTTCAATCCCAGAACCAAAATAATTGATTCTGGTCTCCGGCAAAAACTGAATCTGATCAAACAATCCCTCATAAGTTTTTGACTTCTGGCAATAATTGGACAAATAATCAGCTACAGTGCTTTTAAGTTCGTTATGTTTTTTTCTGGAAGTTAAATTTCTTCTACTTTTGTAGTGCAAGATCCTGCGCTTTACTTCTTCAGTATCCAGTCCCTCCTGAAGAATTAACCTCGCAACCTCGTCTCCAGAGGTCCAGCCATAGGTTGTTGTAATTAAATCTTTTTTGTTTTCCAGAATACGGAGGAACTCATTTATGCTCTGATCCGGATTTACATCAGGGTCTATATGGAACAGCAGCTGTGCTGTGGCGATGGCAATACCTTTTTTGCGTTTATATTCATCTTTACTGATCTGAAGCACTTTACATTCACCTTTTTATAATTGTTTCATTAATCAATTCTTATGATAATAGTCATAAAATCTTAATAACTATTTCGATTATCTGTTGATAGTGAAAGGAATTATTGGTAATTAAATGCATTGACACTTATATTTTGCTAGGATGGTAAAGCCTTAGTTTATAATAATTATATTATACTATCCCGCGTCAGTCATTACTGTACAAGAAATCCATGTTTTAGGGGGTCTTCTGGACTCACTATGATTTTACATAGCTGTGTTATCCACGCTCTTCCTGTAATTTCAGGCACAATTATAATATTACCATTTACCGTCTCAGATGAAATTATTTTGCATATAAATCTGGACCCTATTATAGACTCATTAGTGTACTGCCCGTTCACATCCAGTTTTCCATCATGGACAAGCAATGCAGCCCTAGCAGCTGTACCTGTCCCGCAGGGAGATCTATCAAAGCTATTTCCTGCAAAGGTAACAACGGCACGGTAATCATGCCTGCTATCTGTAATCATAGCAAGTGGTTTCAGATTTTTTGTACTATCAGGGTACATCTCCCGGATGGTTTGCTGTGATTTTTCCCTGATAACTTTTCCATATTCCAGAAGTTTTTCTATGTTTGCTGGATCCACATCGATTCCGATAGAATTAGATTCCACTATGGCATAAAAATTGCCGCCGTATGATATGTTTACCGGTATGCTTTTTCCATCTATGTCTATGCTGATTTTCTTTACAAAATATGATTTTACGTCCACTATTGATACAGAAACCGGTTCTCCATTCTCTATTTTTACCCTTGCTTTTACTGTACCTGCCACAGTGTCATACGTAATTACTTTTTCACTGCCATTATTCTGAACGTATCCCAGGGCAACGAGTGCTGTACTCACACCTATTGTGGCATGGCCGCACATATCTAAATATGAGTCTGTTGTTGGATATATCACTGTATAGTTGCTACCGGGATTTACTGGAGGAAGAAGCACAGCACCGAACTGGTCTTTGTGCCCCCGTGGTTCCTGCAATATCGTTGTTCTTATATAATCATAGTGCTGGATAAAATAATTTCTTACTGATAATGCGTCTGGCATATTTTTAGGTATATCATTCCAGAAAATTATACGTGTTGGCTCACCCTCAGTATGCGTATCTATAACATCAAGGGTTAATTCAGATTTGAGGCTCATGATATTGAAATTATTGCTTTCTTAAATAGTTTGGTATCCATCTAAAATAACTGGCCCTTTATTAAAATATAATAAAGCATCTGCACTGCTAAAATAACTATGGGGGTTAATACCAATAACATCTCATAATTATTCTCTATATCCAGGCCTGTAAATGAGAGGATGCCGGTAAATAGATAAATCATAGAACCGAAAGCTATTAGATTCCTATTCTTCAGGTAAATTTTATTTCCACGAGTTTTCAATTTTTTAGAAAGTATGGCTATGTAAATCATTACAGGAATTATATACTGAGGGTCATCCACATCTATGTTTACATCCTTTCTAAAAACATTGACATATGCCACCCTTGTTTCTCCTGAAAAAATATAAAAATTTATTTTGTTCATCTTTAAATTTTTAAGTCCCTGATGATCAATAATGAAGGTCTTCCCCTCATATTCCATAACAGAATTCTTTTTAACATATCCCTCTTTAAGATAATTATGCCTTATAATGTAAATTCCATTTTCAAGTGATAGATTGATATTGATACTGCCTTCAATAGAAATTTCCCTCCAGCGGTTTTCCGGTATAATTTCTGCAGAGAACCCATTCTCCCCGGTGATTCTACGGTTTTCATATGTATACATTTCCTCCTGCATTCTATATGTTTTATAATTTCAAGGTAAATAAATTTAATTAAAAATATCCGGCATATCAATAAAATTTTCAGCAGGAAGTATAAAAATAAATGTTGAACTATCTGTTAAGGATACTCATTGCTGCCTCTTTCAGTATTCTTGCTCCAGTATATAGTTGGTCCTCATCAACATCAAATGTAGGGGAATGGTTTGGTGAATTTATTCCTTTTGTAATATTGCTGGCACCGAAGAAATAATATGCTCCAGGTATTTTCTGGAGGTAGTATGCAAAATCTTCTCCACCCATGTCTGGCTTTGGATGTTCTATATTTTCCTTCCCAAGAATTTTTTCAGCAACTTCTTCTATATCTCTGGATATTTCCTCGTTATTTATTAAAACAGGATATCCCTTCTTGTATTCATATTCATATTCTATCCCGTATGTAGATTTTAATCCCTCTAAAATTTCTCCTATTCTTTTTATGATTTTTTCCTGCACTTCCAGGCTGAAAGTCCTCACGGTACCTGTAAGCTTTGAATGTGCTGCTATTATATTGTACCTGTATCCAGCATTTATAGTTCCGACCGTTATTACTGCAGGGTCCCTCGGATCTATCTCCCTGGAAACAATCGTGTTCAGCATTTCCACAAGGTGTGCAGTAATGTATATCGCATCTATCGCATCCTGCGGTGCAGAACCATGACCACCTTTTCCGTGCACTGTGATATCAAATTCATCGGCATTTGCCATCATTTCCTTATAATATACTGCCACATGTCCTGCAGGCAGGAATCCCATTATATGCTGCCCGATTATATAATCAACATTGTCGAGAGCACCGTGTTTTATCATATCTACAGCACCTCCAGGCGGAAGCTCCTCAGCTGGCTGGAAAATAAGCCTTATATTTCCATTCAATTTTTCTTTGTCGGCAATAAGCATTTTGGCAGCGCCGAGAAGCATTGCCATATGTGTATCATGCCCACAGGCATGCATGATCCCCTCATTTCTGGATACATATGGCACTTTATTTTCCTCGGTTACCGGCAGGGCATCTATATCTGCCCTGATTGCCACAGTTTTGTTTCCCTTCCCCTTTATATCCGCTATTATTCCGGTTTCAGTTATTCTTTTAGGATTAAGGCCCATTGCTCTGAGCTCTTCCTCAATCTTATCTGCTGTTTTATATTCCTTGAAGCTCAGCTCAGGATATTCATGAAAATACTCTCTGGTCTTTATTATATATTCATCTATTTCCATGTTTAATCAATTCAATACAGTATATTAATTATTTTACAGGGAATCCGATAAATTACTTAATTAAGTTTAATAAAATTATATCAGCCCTTATACCTATATTGCCTTAATAATTATAAAAATAAAAATTATCTTTTGCTTTTTTTATTGGGGTTGTAGGCATAATTATTATATTTTGAACGGTACCATACAGCAGTCATGATTATTGTTACTATAACAAAAAAACCTGTTATGGCAACAGAATATGCATGTGGATCATAACCATTGTACGTTCCCGATGTAAGTGCTGCAGTAATTATAGTAATTCCTGTCATTACCAGGATAAATGCCTTTATTCCTGCCTCACTCCTGTATTTTGGCTCCTTTTCTTCCCTTTCCTTTTCATTGTTTTCTATTGTTTCCATTTTAATCCACCACCTTTCTGTATATTATGTGAGCCACGATCAGCAGTGATATCATCACAACTATGAAGAATTCTAGACTGCTTACTGCCATCTGCAAATCTCCACTCAGTATATGCCCGGACGCACATCCATCAGCCATTCTTGCACCTAATAACATAAGGAAAGCGCCGGAGAACGCACCCGCTGCCCTCTTTATCTGGCTGTTTCCGAATCTCTTCTCCCATGAAGGAGGTATTACATTATTGAATGACTGAAATCTCCTTGTGAAGAATATGGACGCCAGAAATGCTCCGAATAATGTGCCTATATCACTGAATGGCTCCCATCCAATAGTGTGTACAACCAGTGTACTGTATTTCCATGTACCTGCAGGAAGCCAGATTTTTGCAACAATCCATGAATATGTTGTTGATTCGCCGAATATCTGGTGCAAGAACATTTCAAGTACAACAGTCAATCCTATTATTATGCCCACGGACATCATAACAACTCCGAACAGCTTCGATGAAACAGTCCAGTGATAATTTACCTTTTCAGGTAAATTATGCTTGCCCAAGGGCATTGAGGAACCTTCAAGAAGCATACCTGCAGTTTCCACATATTTGCTTTCCTCTTGAGGGCTTAAACCTCTCTCCTTATGCAGTGATGTATATGCACAGCTTTTTCCACCTTTATATCTTGGAAGAAAATACGCCACTGAAAACATTATAATTGCCCATGCCACTGCTATGCCGAAGCCCACATACAGGTCGGTATCAACGGCTCCACCAAAATATATCTGTCCAAAATTATCGTATGTAACAAGCCAATGGCCAAATGAAGTCTGGTATATTAAGGTCCAGGATGCGGCACCAAGCAATCCGCCCAGGACAGCATACACTGCATCCCTTCTACCCTCTCCCAGTGCCATCCACACTGTACCAGGCACGTATCCAGATATGGCTATGCCTGTTCCAAATATTGCTGCACCCAGGGCAACACCCCATACATAATCTGGCTTAACTCCCCAGTGGAAGGATACACCCAGTGCTGCCAGCCCATATAATGCCAGTGCACCTGCACCAATTGCAATTGCTATACACCCTACAAATAAACGATCTTTCCATCTACCAAGCCTGATCAGAACCTCTGGATTTGAAATACCCCAAGCCTCAGCCAACCCACCAATTAACATGCCGATGAATAGACCAATCCATTCCCATGCTGTTACTGATATCATTTTAACTCACAACGAATTATCACAAAAGAATATTTTAATACGTTACCTTATATGTTAACTGTTTTATTTAAGTATTGTAATAATTACGTTTATACGCCAGTTAAATCCAGATTATAAAGTTATAATAGAAAAAGCAGTTCTTATTTCTTCAATTCATAAAATAAAAATAAGCCCTGTACTCAAACAGCATAAAAATTAATATACAGTGTGTAAATGGGTTGACCATGAACAGGCTTGCCATGGCAGATTATACTATAGGTGCTGTAGCCGTTATACTTGTAATTTACAGTGCAATCTCAAATATTTTCTTTTCATTCAAATATTTCACCTACTACGCTGCCCTGCCCACCCTGATAATTCTTGTACCTCTGTACTTTCTGCATAGACATGTATACAAATTAAGAAATTCAAATTAAAATGTTAGAAAAATAATTATTCAGGAAGCCTGTTTTTCAAATTCGGGATGTTCCTCTATGGTACTTTTTGTCATACGTTTCGTAAATATGACGAAAACAAGAGCCAGTACTGTTGGTATTATAACTGTTATTATGGCACCATCCTTGAATTCAGATATTGTGGGCACTTTTGAAAGGAACGCCGCGTAAAGAGGGCCACCTATTATTGTTCCCACATTGAATATAAAGAACAAAAATCCTGAGATGGATCCAACTATTCTGTCCTCAACGGAATCCTGGCCAAGGGCCACAAGAAGGTCAACATAAACTCCCCATCCTGAACCGAAGATGAATGTGGCAATGATTAATCCATAGTATGATGTGAACAGGAAAAACATTCCTGCTGAACCCACTGCAATGAGCAATGAGGTTATTATTACCATGTATTTTCTTCCTATTCTGTCGGCAATGAAACCTATGGGAAATGCCATAATGAATCCACCGGCACCGGCCATGGAGGCTATAACAGCAGCATTACCATCGGATAGAGATAGTCCCTTGATAAGATAATCCGAAAAATATCCTAAATACCCTGCGAAGAGTGCAATACCGAAGAAGAAAATAGATATAGAAAGAAGAATTATATTTCTATTAAAAACGTTTTTCAGTTTTACCTTGGTAGCAGGCTTCTCCTTCTTGAATGTGACAGGTATTATCATTATTACCAGTGCAAGTATTATTATTGCAAGAGCCCCGGATATTTCAAAGGGCAGCCTGAATGCTGGAAGGAATGGCTCTATTAAGTATGGACTTGCGAAGAGCCCAACTGAAAAGAATGTTGCCCAAACGGAAACTGCTTTCCCCCTGGTCTCATAAAATATATCTCCCAGCAGGGCCACACCTGCAGGCTGGAATATTCCCACACCGACTCCAACGCCAAGCCTGGCTATGAAAAGTTCAGGGGTTGTGGTTACGAAACCGGTCATAATTGTAAATGCCGAAAATATTAGAACAGAAAGTATAACTGTGTTTTTAACAGAATACCTGTCAAAAAGATATCCACCCACAAGGCTGAATATTGCGATACCTATGGCGTATCCGGTTAATATCAGGCCGATAGAAAGATACACTGGCCCGGTCAGAGAAGGCACAATATAGGTTGAACCAAAGGAGTATATTTCCCCATCAAATCCCTCTAAAAATGCAGGAAGCCCTGCCACAATAGCTATCAGAATAAATCTTTTAAGGCTTTCACCGGCTGCCTGTCTGACAGTCTCCTTTTTCTGAAAGCCAAGTTTAAATATGCTATCCATAAGCATGACAAGTTGTAGCATTATATAAATATATCTCAGGAATATTCAAAATTAAATTATGGGAATATAAAAATTTCCGGATATACCTTAATTTCAAAATAAAAATTAACTATACAATGCCAGTATTTATTTATAATGTAATATATATCTATTAAGTAATAATATTCATTTATAATGTCTGACCAATCAGACGTGATACATTTAAAAAATTAAATGTTTATTCATAATATCAGCAGGAATCCGCCGATTATATCGAGAACCGGCCCTATCACAAATCCACCTCCCATAAAGAGTATTATGAATCCAAGAATTATAATTATGACACCATTGGCCAGTTTATCCTTTCTGTGTGTTCCCCTGGCCATGGAATATATGATATAGGCAAGTATTATCCATATCACAGGGAAAATTGCCATCAGCACTGAACTTCCTATTACTGCAAATCCAGCTGGATTAAAAAACATGAGCTGGGCAGCGCCTGCGAGCCCGGAAATAAATAGAACAAGCAATCCAATGATTCCTGAAAGCATTATTATAACTGAACCGAGCGTTGTTATGAGATACCGTATTCTAGCGTTAGAGGCCATTCTCCTACATAATAATCTTTATATAAAAATATATGTAAATATATAACTGTAACAAATTTTTCAGTTATTATTTATCATCTCTGACGCATGATTTTCCATACACCTTCTGGTAATCTTTCCATCATATTGAACATGCTGGCTCCATACAGGGATTGCCCGCCGTCTGCCGTGATTACCTCTCCATTGATATAGGATGCCATATCCGATATGAGGAATGCAGCAATAACTGCTATTTCCTCCTTTGTCCCCAGCCTTCTCTCCGGATTTCCTTCTATTATCTCATTCTCGTACTGTTCCCCGGGTAAAAGCCTGGACCATGCACCTTCGGTTTTGAATGCTCCCGGTGCAATTGCAACGGTTCTTATTCCATAATGCCCCCATTCAGCTGCCAGTGACCTTGTCAGGGCAAGTACACCAGCCTTGGCCACCGCAGAGGGGACAACATAGCCTGACCCTGTCCATGCATATGTTGCAACAATACTCAGTACTGTACCCTTCACCGAATTTTTGATCCACCTCTTCCCCATCTCCAGTGACGCATAAGAACTGCCGTTAAGAACTATCCCGATTATTGTATCAAAAGCTTTAGGGCTCAGGTCTTCTGTTTTGCTGATAAAATTTCCTGCGGCATTGTTTACCAGTACATTAATGCTGCCCGTTTTTCCTTCTATAGCATCAATAGCTTTTTTCAGTTCATCAGGATTCCTCACATCACATTTTTCTGCCTCTATCCTGTATCCCATTTCATTGAAGTACTTCTCAGCCTCTATCAGGTGGCTTTCCCTCCTGCTTATTATGGATACCGATGCACCCAGTTTAAGAAAGGTTTCTGACATCTGTTTTCCCAGGCCAGTGCCACCGCCCGTTATAAGAATATTTTTTCCCTCCAGTAAATTATTTTTGAACATAATTCTCTATACCTGTTATCTGTATAAAATCCTATTGATGGACACATATTATCCTCTTTATCCATTAATATCGCCTGTTAATCGTTTATTTTTATTACCTTTTTTCTTGATGTTGGTCCTCTTGCAATTTCTATGCTACGGTAGTCTATATTGAAATATTTTGAAAGCTGGTTTATTATATCCCTGTTTGCCCTGTTATTTTCAAATGGCTCCATGGTATAAACATCGTACCATTCTTTTCCAGGGCTAATCCCGGATTTGCCCCTATGTACATGTACATTGATATAATTAGCCATAAAAACGCATCAGTTTCACTGTATTTAATTTATCCCACAGATTATGAACAATGAGGCTGCCGGTGTTATTACCACACCTCCTGCCCTGAGTGTAAAATGCAGTTATTTAAGCATGGCACGTGAGATTATCATCTTCATTATATTCAATGCACCCTCAGCACCGACCAGATATGAAAATATTCCCCTGGCACTTCTTTCTATGCCGGAATCCTTTGTATAGCCATAGGCACCGAACCACATCATTACCTTTTTTACAGTATCCATTGCAATCTGCGGTGAAGTGAGTTTTGACATCGAGCTGAATATGTAAAAATCGGGATCATTCATATCTGCCATATACGCTGACTTATAATTCAGCAATGATGCCATCTCAATTTCCGTATTAATGTCTGCAGCCTCGAAGGCGATTGCCTCAAAGTCGGCCAGCTTCTTGCCGAATGCTCCTCTTTCCTTTATGTATTTTAGGCCCTCATCAAGCATCTTGACAGATAGTCCATTGCATGCTGCTGCTACCATTATCCTTGCATGGTTGAATCCGTCCATGGAGTAATAAAATCCCTCGTTTATTTTACCTATAATGTTTTCCTCAGGGATCTCAACGTCATTGTATTTTATTCCAGAAGTTGATATGCCCATCCTTCCCATGTTCTGCAGCTTTGTTATTTCCACACCATCGGTATCTGCCGGTACATATACCATGGTTATGCCCTTATGCCCCCTGCTTTTATCGGTCTTAACCAGTGTCAGATGTCCTCCACCGTTTTTCCTGGCCTCCACTGCACCGCTTATATACATTTTCTCGCCATTGATAATAACCTTTCCATCTTTTATTTCCCCAGTGGTGGTTATGTTTGCAACATCGCTTCCGCCTGAGGGTTCTGTGGACGCAATTCCTATGAATTTGTTTCCGTTTGCAATATCTGGGAGGATCCTGCCCTTCAGTTCTTCCTTTCCGTATTTTTGCAATATATATGCCCATGATGTGTTCAGTAAATAGTAAACAGCTGTTGCCATACTGGTATCAACCTTTGCAATTTCCTCTGATATTATTACAGAGTCCATGAAGGAAAGTCCTGGGCCCCCGTATTTTTGGTTTATTAGTGGCGATATAATACCAATTTCACCTGCTTTTTTGAAAAAGTTTTCCGGGATTTCCCCATTGTCATCTATAGATCTGACAAAGGGCTGCAGATTTTTTTCCAGAAACTCCGCCGTATTTTCTCTTAATAATTGCTGCTCATCGCTGAATGAAAAGTCCATGGGATTTTATTATTTAGTCCCTATTAAATATATCTAAAAGGCTGAAAATAAATGACCATGAACATAAACTTTTATTTATACGAATGTCATACATTGTCATGGATAATTTGAAAAAACTTGTGCCATACTGGTTCTTTGTTTTTACAATAGGTTTCGGTTGGTTCATTCTCTCGCCGGTTATTCCTGAGCTTATGGCGCATCTTTCGGCGTCACTGTCAGAAATAGTGCTGATACTATCAGTATATGGTTACACAATGGCCATTATAGGGCTTATCGCAGGAGTACTTTCTGCAAAATTTACGGTAAAATCTTCAATATATCTTGCCATGGTTTTTTCCATAGCGGGGCTATTCATACGTATATTTGCAACCGATTATATGGAATTTCTGATTTTATCCATAATTGCTGCAAGTGCATATCCATTTTCACTTGCACCGGTTGGCAGCATAGCAGAATCCATGGATAAAAAAAGGTCTGCTACAATAACAGGATTGAGCATAGGCTTCCTTTTCCTCGGAATGTCAGTCGGCGCACTTCTGGGTCCCTACATATATCTGGCCTTTTCACTTGCAGGAATAATGGCATTCCCTGCGGCATTGACAATAATTGCATCTCTATGGCTCTTTGTGTACCTGCCACAGTACCCAGAAAAATACCGCGGCAAATCACTGAGAGGTGCCTTTAAACCGGGCATGGTCAAAAACTGGTACATAGGACTATCAATGGCCTCAATATCTATATTGTTCGGTGATATAGCAGCCACTGCACTGGGATTCCATTTTACCGGAACATTCCTGCTGAAATTATCCGGAGTCATGGGCGGTGTTGAATTCCTGGGATCAGCCCTTGGTGCCCTCATACTGCCATTCATTTTTGAACGCTACCATTTAATAAGATCCGGTACAGTCCTGGCTGGCCTTGTTTCCTTTATATTTGCAATTGTCCTGCTGTACACCCTGGTGTATACAGATATTGCAGCCATCATCACGGCATCCTTCTTCATATTCGGATTTTTCGGAAATGCATTCTGGGTCATGGCACTGAACTCTATTATAAACTATGTTGATGATCCTGCCAAGGCAGGTTTTGCAACCTCAATGTACAGTGTTGCCACAAACATAGGGGTTGCCATCATACCGGTGGTTCTCAGTGCAGATTTCGTGAGCATAACGAAATCCATATATGGTATAATTCCAGCAGTTGTCATAGTCCTTGTTGCTTTTGCGATTTCCCCTACAATACTTGCAGGAAGGCGGAAGAGCTCAAGCGAAGCAGCCGCAGAGTCCTAATAATATGCATTAAAGAACATTAAAATAACAATATCCACTTATCCATAGATAAGGATGGAATTCAAAGCTACATATGTTTCATGGAAGGACATAGAGGACTGGGCAAAGGGAATAATGAAAATGATCGTCAAGGATGGCTATAATCCCGACATTATAGTTGGCATTGCCCGTGGAGGCCTGGTTCCGGCAAGAATGGTCGCAGACTATCTCTTCAAGAAAGACTTACTTTCAATAAAAACCGAGCACTGGGGAGTAACTGCAACCATGGACGGAAAAGCTGTTCTCAAAGAAAAATTGAATTATGACGTATCCGGAAAGACTGTTCTCATAGTTGATGATATAACAGACACAGGGGAAAGCATGAGGCTTTCATATAATTATATAAAATCACTGAATCCTTCGGAACTGAAGACCACATCCATGCTCTATGTGAACGGATCGAGCTATACACCTGATTATTACGGAAAAGGGCTTTCCAAGGAAGAGTGGGCATGGTTCGTATTCCCATGGAATGTTTATGAGGATACATACAACCTTTCAAAGAAGTTCATGGATGCGCCCGTTGATGTAAACACTTTGAAGGAAAAATTGCGTGAAAACTATAATTTGAATGTGGAGGATGTGAACCTGGTAGAGGTACTTAATGACATAGCCGCACTGAAAATGCTGAAAAAACATGGAGAAAAGTTCTCCTTACCATAATATAACAAAATTTATTTAACCAGGTTTCTATATATAAATATGTCATTTTTACAGGATATAAAATCCTCAATCATAAGTGAGGAGGACGATACATATATCTCTCGAATACTGGAGGATAGAATCAAGATAAAGAGTTTTATAGTTCCGGATTATCTTTATGTAACGGATCTGATAAATCCTGTCCATTCCTATTTTTCAAGAAAATATCCAGATATTGCAGTTCCGGAAAGTGTCAATTCAAGAATGAAATATGGGGAGGAGGTTCATTTTCTTGCCAGGCAGTGGTTTGAGCAGATACCTGGATTTTCCGGGTCTGAGGTAATACTTACAGCCACGCATATGGGTTTGAATGTTGTGGGTAGGGCAGATTTCATGATTTATGATTCCATTGTTGAATTCAAAACAAAAAATGTGGACAGGGTAAATATAGAGAATATATACACTGTGTACAGGTCTGATCTGGAACAGTTGCTGTTCTATGCAGCCATGAACAGGAATTTCACAGCTGATAATTTTCTGGTTTTTTTCACTGAGGGAAAATTCCATGTTTACCGTGTATCTGTCAGAGACCCTGCAGCGGTGGAAAATGAGATGGTATTCCGTTTTTCTCTGATAAAGAGAGGAATCGAAAACGGCGATATAAGCGATTTTCCACGATGCTCATATTTCGGGTATGGATGCCAGTTCTCAGAGGCCGGGGTGTGCATGTGCCATTCCCTGAGGCCGGGGGATCCAGCGTGGATAAAAAATGTGGCCACAGTTGCAGAGGATCACGAAATGGAATCAACTCTGGAGGCACTGTACACAGAGGATGCAAAAAATATTGATCTGAGGTTTTATGATCTAATATATCCCAGAAAATATTATCATAAAATAACAGGCGATTCAAGAAATTCAGACAGTGGTGCATCCATACCATCATCATACTATGAAAAAAACAATATCAAGTTCTTCGTCATAGATTCCATTAATGGATCGGTTCTCAGTGCAAGCGGAAGTGAAATTTCAGAGATAAACAGGGTTTCAACCCTCCCTCTCTATGGGGATGACAAGTACATCATAAAAAACATTTATGACGAAAATTCCATTATACCATATCTTCTGAAAATTAACAATTCTGTGTATTCCGGAAGATTTCCCGATACATACTACTCTGAGCTCGCTATAATGTGTGCAAGGAGAAACAGAAAAGAGGGAGTCCTGATAACAGTTTATCCAAGGCTGGGCAACATTGTAGTGGCAAGAGATATCCATTTCGACGCAGATCGCATTATAAGCATATGCAATAAAGCTATCAGGGAAATCTGGGAGGCTATAGAAACCAGGAATCCGGATAAACTGGACCTATGCCCTGAATTTGCAATAAAATCCTGTGATTTTGCATCCTGTAGCTGTAAAAAAGAGATTATAAAAGGTCGGGAGAACAATAAATAAAATTATCCGTATATATAACTCACGCCTTTCTCAGGGTATTTAAATCCCAGCGCGCCGAATGGGCACGCATACAGTGCGGCACCGCATTCCAGGCATCTCTCGTAATGGACTGTTATTCCATTTTCCTTGTCTTCCTCGTAGGTGCCTGCTGGGCACACCTTTGTGCATGGCTTGTCCACGCATGTTTTGCATATATCCGTATTTACGGTTATATGGCTGGTGTTGCCGACTTCATTCTTATTTAATCCCAGACGTTTTATTAAATCCATCATATCACCTTCAGCATATCTTCTATAAGTGTATAGTATCCAATACCGTTCTTTTTAACCTCACCACGTATAACATCTTTTATGTTATCCCGGGGGTTATCAGTAACAGAGAACATTCTCTCCATGATCCCGGCCATCATTTTCGGGTATGCATCAAAAGTCCTCTCATTGCCGAACAGTGTCGATATCCTTGAAGCTGCTTTCATATCCTTCAGTATAAAGCTATCCTCCAGCATCTGTTCATAGATGAAGGTATCACTGAAATTTCCGGAATCGAATATTTTCTTAGCAGCCTCTCCTGCAATCCTTCCAGATTCTATGGCATTATCCATGCCACGGATTGTGAAGCCATCATTGATAAGAAATCCTGCAGCATCACCTGTAACCATTAAATTATCCGCATATCTGGGGGGCAGGCTGTCAAAGCGGTAAAATGGTATCAAATGAGCGGAATATTCAAGCAGTTTTCCATCTATCCCAAGTTTTTCCCTGAAATCCTCAATTATGTTAAAAGCCTTCTCTTTATGCTTTTCCAGCGAATCCAGCTTCAGTGTAAGCCCGATAGAGGTTGTTTCTTTATTTGTATAGGAGAAACCACCACCCTTTATGCCATCGGAAAGACCCAGAATAGTTCTAGCCTCACCGTAATCCCCCTGTGTTTTTTTGTCTATTATTTCTTTAATTCCCACCATGAACTGCTTTGGCATGAAATCCGGGTTATCCTCAATTTTTTCAACAGGCTGCATGGGAAATTTCTTTTCCTTAACAAGTCCGAGGTACCTGGATGCAAATGCAGCAGCACCATCACTTTCTATTACCAGTGGTGTTCTTATATCTCCCCTGTCGCTTCTCAATACAAGGCCTCCATCCTCGCGATCAATACCGCTAACAAGCGTGGAGTATGATATAGGGATACCCAGATTTTCAGCTTCTGATGCGAACCATGCATCAAACTTTGATCTCAGTATAGAATAACTGTTTTCAGTCTCCTTATTTTCGAATGAAAAACTTATCTTCTTTTCTCCGGTGTAAATCTCAAATGTCTCTTTCTTTATTGGTAGTTCAAGTGGTGCATCTTTGAATTTTGGCCCCAGAAGTTTCTTAAGGGAATGAACATACATCCTTCCGCCTGATACGTTCTTTGACCCGGAATGCTCACCACGTTCAAGAACTATAACAGAAAGGCCCTTATTTGCAGCGGTAATTGCCGCTGAAATTCCGGCAAGGCCCCCACCAATCACTGCCACATCAACATCATAATCCATAATTGCGTATAATCAATAACTTTAATAATTTTTGGTATTGGATGTTAACCTTTATAATACCATTGCAGACCTGGAAAATTCAGGGCTCCCTGCTGCCATGTAATCATCCAGTAATCAATGATTTCCACACGTCCTTTTCTGTTTTTTTCCGCCTTTTCAGATAGCCGGTCCAGTAATCGTTTATGAATTTAACAGGCACAGTGCCGTTGTAAACCCTGTAGGAACTATCCCTGGCATACATGTATTCAATATCATGAAGGACTATATCTTTTATTGTTGATTCCTTCATAATATAATGGCTGTTGTTCTCTTTATCATTCAGTATATAAAGAAGTTTTTTCCTGTTTCTGTTAAAATCTATGTATTTCAGTATTTCATTTCTTGTTCCACGTGAAAGCTGATTCCCCTCATCCATGTCCCTGTGAATCAGATCATAGAGGCTGGTTTTGCCTATTTTTCGTTCCTCAAGCGGGAGTTTCATGATTTCAAACATACCATCACTGGAGGTCAGAATTTTTATATATTTATAGTCCTTATTTCCCATCCTTATTTTCAGGTCTATGTCGCTGTCCCTGTAAACTTTTATAACAGATATGCGCTCTGGAAATGCATCAAATAGGTTGATTACCATTGCATATACAGGTTTTTCAGAATCGTTAATGTCGTTAAAATTTTTTTTGAGTTTTTTGATATTGCCCGCCTTAAAAACTTCGGCTTTCATCAGTTATTGTAATGCAATCAAAATATATAATATATTACGAATCTCAATTTTAAGCTAACACTATGATAATTATTACGAATGATATTAGTATCAGAGAAAATTCATGAAGTAAATTATGATGCTTAATAACCGGGTTTAAATTTTTAATATCTGGCAATTCCTTTTCAATTATTTCATCCTTTTTTATAATTTCCAGTGTTTTTACCTTATTTGTTATGTATGTTAATTTTGCTACTACAAGGCCCACAATATTATCTAAATATATTGTTTGAGGGTCAATAGATGCATTATTATCTCCTTTGGTGAATATTTTATCCCTTCTAATTTCATATATCCTATGCGTTACCATCCCTGAGTTATTTAAAGGGGAATATATGGAAGATGCTCTGTATGTTATAATATCACCGACACTCAATTCATTTATGCTATTAACCCTCCTGATAGCAAGCATATCCCCTGGCATTATAGTTGGCTTCATGCTTTTGCCCCTCGCTATTACATAGAAGAAGTTATTGTCTATTTTACCTATTTTATTATTAATGTTAAATAAGTTAGCTAATGAATATAATAGAAAATAGGTGGAAATTGTGCCAAATGATATAAGATACCATAATGAAGAATATATTGTTTTCGTGGTTACTACACCAAATAGAAACAATGAAATATAAAAATAAAGACTGAAATACTCCAGTGGAGACATAAAACGGTCTTTGATCAATTTAAAAACAATTATTAAATCAACAACAAGCATATATAAACCAATAAAGTAGAAGAGCTTGAGCCATATCAGTGTGATATTTCTTGTAATCAATAAAACTTCTATGGCCCATGCAAAAAGAAAGCTCATGAGCGAAATAAAAACCCCTGCAATAATGTATTTTGAATATTTTTTTGATGCATAAATTGTCTGATGTTATATATATTATTAAACAAAAATGTTTCCATTTCATGAGACATTGTGCATCGAACGATCGTGTACCATATTATGTGTATTTATAAAGGGTACCTCTTGTTGAACATTTCCTTTACCTCATCCTGGCATTTAATTAAAGTATCCGTTCATCTTCCTGAATGCATGCCTGGAATCGAACTCTATGGATTTAAAATAGAACATCTTCATTGCAGAGTCCTCATCAGGGAATGATGATATTACTTTTATTCTTCTTCTTATTTCCCTATTCAATCTCTCTATCTCATTTGTAGATTTAAGTGAATTCCTTATTTTAGAGGGATAATCATAGAATCTTAATAACTGCCCTAGCTTTCTCTTAGTATTGTATATTACATTTGGATACCTGCCATTCCACTTATCCTTAAGTTCATTGAATCTTATTATAGCCTCCTGCTTATTGCTGCATTTAAACATTTTATTTGCATCCTCTATTATTTCCATATCCCTTTCCTTTACCCTTGATTTCAATCCCCTGGAGTAGTGCACAGCTGGGAGCCACTACCTGGGTATATCTTCATTACCTCCTCATCTAAATCTGTAATTCCATCTACTATGAATAACAATGATTCCTTCAATCCCCTTCTGTACAGATCCTCTAAAACGTCCTTGTAGTTATTATGTGATTCCTTAATTGTAAGATAAAATCCTAATATCTCATACTCTCCTGATTCCTTTATTCCTAATGCAAATATTACAGGATCCCTGCCAACAGTTTCCCTCCTAAGGTAGAAGAACAGTCCATCTAACATTACAGCTATGTATCTTTTGTCAAGCTTCCTGTTGATAAATCTGTTTACCTCCTCCAATGCTAAATCTGTTATCCTGGATATTGATGATGGGGAATACCTGTTATTGAATATATCCTTTGATATGGCAGATATTCTCCTTGTGGATACTCCATTTGAGTACAGTGATGTTATCAGCTCCTCAATGCCTGCTGCCTTATTTGATTCTATTATAGCACTGTGGAATGTATTATCCCTGTTCCTGGGAACTGATAATTCCTTTAATTCACCGTGTTTGGTCTTTAAGTTTCTTTTATAATACCCATTCTTTATTCCCGGATTCTCCTCTAAATACTGGTCATGCTCTATTTTCATAAGTAAGTGCTTCCAGCTTCTCTTTAACTGTCTTTTCTATTATATCCTCTACATTTGATATGTTTATATTGTCATAGTCCATATTTTATTGCCTCCTTGAGTTCAGAAGAGGTATTTCTCCCTGTTATTTAATGATCAATTCATTATTAACAGGGGGTTTATATTTACACAAAATATGATACATAACCCTGATGCAATGTTCTTTATCCTCCTGAATACTGTGTCTGCTGAGGGAATATGATTATGATTACTGTTCATGACATATGTTTCAATATACTCCCTTGAGGATATTGCATTCCTTATTACATGAATAATATCCCCTGATGAATAGCTGGACTGTGGCGTAACAGGGAATATACTCTTCAGTGAGGAGGAGAAAAACTTTTTATCTGCAATAACATTATTTATCTGGGGGATTGTTTTGTTTCTCATAACTCAGAATTAATTCCCACGATTTTAACTCTGGCTGACACTATAATTTTATTAGTCCTAATTGTTGCAGGATTTAACAATTATAGTTACTGCTATTAGTCAGGCATATGGAGAGTCTGCTCTGAGAAATAAGACGAAAGAGATACTGAAAATCAACATGCACAACCTCAGGCAGTACAGCTACATTAGGCACACAGGCCCTGGGATGATCAAGGATTCCGGGGAACTGTACCTAGAATAATATTGCCCCAAAGCCACCATAACCAAAACATTTATATATATATATAAATGTTATATAGTATTATGTATGTTGAAAGGAAAATTAATATAGACAAAAAGTTGATATATTTTATATTAACTTTGTCCGTGGCTGGTTTTTTGTTATTGTTTGTGACTACCAATTTTGGGGTTAGTCTTAATAGTGGTACCATTATAATAGCATACTCTAAAGGACTAATAAGTTTTCAATCTACAGCTCTTGGATTGACAGCATTATTTGGGAACTCTGGTCTAGCAGCTGCGATATTAAGTCGCATAACGGTGGGGGATGTTTTGGGTAAAATGGCTGCGGAAACTATAGCAGATGAAACTATACTCGCTTGGTTGGGTCCGTGGGGATTAGTTATTCTTGCTGGGGTGATCGTAGCTTCGTTATGACATGCTTAAGTTTTCATTTTTAGTTTTTAATTAAAAATGTAGAGTGCTATTAATATGTTTCATCATAAATCATATAAAATCATATTGTTTTTAACTAAGTATTTTTCTATATTTTTTATGGTTATTATAATTTTAGAGTATTTATCTATTTTTCCATTAGTTTATTTAAATGGAATAGTAAGATATTCTGTAACGGGAGTCATATTTCTTGGTTTACTGATAATGATAAATAGTTTCTTATGTTTTAAAAAATCTTCAGGCAATAAAACACAGCTCTTATTAGGGTCTATAGTAGATTTAACTTTTGTAGCGAGAATGATTACCCTCTTTAAAGAGAAAGAACGTGATGAATTAAACAAATCAGACGCAGATAACACATTTTTATTCGGAGTTTTCATCTTCCTATTGTTTTTTATTATATATTCTTTATTTAGCTTAATAATATTTCACTATCCACATCTACTAAATGAAATATTAAAAACTAATAAAAATTTATCTATAAACGTTCATTTAAAGAATATTCCCTCACTCATAATAATAAGAAATATGATATTCCTCACAGAGATGTATATAGGTTCTTTTTTATTTCTAATTCCAACTATTGGTATTATCATTAGTGATAGTCTTATAACCACTCCAATTTTAGTCCATCTAATAGAGATGGGTAATATAAATATAATATTACCACAACTTTTACTGGAGATGCTTGGCACTTCAATAGCATCTGGCACTTCTTTTCTAATCTTTTATACCCTGTTGAATTCATTGTTTGATAAAGATAGAAAACTTAATTATTTTAATGAAAAATTTTATTCATTAAAGTTAATAATAAGTGGTTTTATATTATCCATCTATGCATTTTTGGTTGCATTTACTATAGAATCGAGTTTATTGGAAAAACATAGTCTAATCTGGTATCATTTTACTTATTTATTTGATATAGTTACTATAATAATATACATTGCATTTTTTTATAATGCTATATATAAAAAAATTTTTCAATTTGACGAATTGGTGTTCTCTTCATTGGCTAATGGAATAGTATTATTTGTACTAATTGCACAGAATTCAGGTATAAGAAATATGGAAATATTATATCTGGGCATTTTGTTATTAATCTCTTTACTTTATCCTATTATTATCATAATGAATAACCTTAGATCATTTTATATTGAAAATTTCAAACAAAAACAGTTATATAAGTATCTTAAATATAATAATTTAACTATATATAATGCACTTGGTAGAAGTATGTATCCTGAAATAAATTCAAATGATTACCTAATTGTTAAACCGATAAAAAACTATTATGATTATAAAATTGGGGACATTATATTATATGAACCATCGTTTATTTACAATGCTATACCTAAAGCAAGGTTTGTGTGTCATAGAATAATTGGGTTTAAGAATGGTAAGATAATCACAAAAGGTGATAATAATAAAATTGCAGACCCATCGGTAAAACCATACCAAATATACGGTGTGGTTATTGAGAAATATGATCAAGACAGTCATTCATTTGAAGTATTCGATGATAAATATATAAATTCTATTAATAATAATGATATTAATAATCTATTTAAAAACAATTTTGTTAAAAGTAAAAATAGTTTTATTTATACAAGATTAATACCTTTATTATTATCATTTGTTATAATATTATTATTCCTTTTATAGTTAAATAATTTTCCAATTATTAAAGTTAGAAATCATGAAAAACCTTATTTAGCCTCAGCTATATGACGATATAGCTGTGAGAATCGGAGGCGGCTGTTATGCAACTTGACCCTTGAGGCCGTTAGTAAGAATAACCACTCTTCGACTCGATTTTGATGTTGGATAGTGATTCTTAAACAAAAATGTTTCTATTTCATGAGACATTTATCATCGACCTCTTATAATAATTGTGTTTCCTTCTGTAGCCATCCTTTAAATTCTTTAAGAATGCCCTGTATTTTTCCCTGAAGCTGCTGTCATTGTTCCATTTGTCTAAGAACTGCAATGGTGAGTAGTAATCCAATGTGGAATGTGGCCTTATATTGTTATAATCGTAGAATGCATTCTCTATTATTTCCTTGCCTTCATTGAAATTATTGATTTCATTGATCCAGATATAACCTGTCTTAATTGAATTATGAAAACTTTATATGTCACCATTCTCCTCCGGTGTTTACACTGCATAACTCTATTATTTTATCCACTATGCTGCTGTCAATCCTTGTTATGTACCTCCTGCCCTCAATGATTTCATGCTTCTTCCTGTAATAGTATGTTACCCTATTAACTCCAGAATAATAACATGCATTGTTTATTTTTATTCCATTATTATACATTTCATCCACTGAACTCACCTTTTCCTCCTCATGTAATTTTTTTTAAAATCTCATTTGCTATGGTCATTTCACCTATTATTGCCTTCAGATTCTCATTCTCCCTTATTAATGCTTTATCAGGGTCCTTTCCTTCCAGGCCCTTTCTTCCATCCACGGGAAATGCTCCTTCCATTTATATAACATTGATGCTGCTATTCCATGGTTCCTGCATATCTCTGCTATTGTAATATTAGGATTATTAAATGATTCCATAATAATGCCGTACTCCACGTTGCCGGTCCATATTCTTCCAGGCATTTAGATTACCTCCTTATATATTTATATAAATTATTCGTTATAAATATCTCTTTAAATGTGTATAAGTTTAAACCATCCATAACCATTGTATATTCTCCTTTATTGATTCTAATATCGATATGAATAAGATAAATGCGGCAGATGTACCTATTATTGTCCCAGAAGTTTACAAAATACCATTATATAAAAAGAGGTAATGTATCTCTTTAAACATTCTATTTTATATTGTTATGATTTTACATTACAAAAAATTACACTTATCCGAAATACCCGAGGTCCTCTTTTGAGTTTTTGTTCTGGGCTTCCTGTTTCATCTTCTCTGTTATATCCTCAAGCTGTTTAGTTTTTTCGTCAATGTCGCTGAGGTTAATCCTTGTTTTTAAAACCTTGGACAGAACCATTATTATTTCCCTGGCGCTTTTTGGATCGGCAAAATATCCTGAGGTTTCACCCATAAAACATGCACCGGGAATTGAAAACATTTCAGTCCCAAGCCCAAGTATAAGCCCCGCTGATCCTACTATCCCGCCACTGGGTTCTCCTGAAGGGAAGACAACACCATTCTTCTCAAGAGGCTTTATGAGCTTCTTGTCGCTTACTGCCCCCAGCACCCTGGGTTTTTCTACTATTTTTCCAACACTGTATCCCCCCAGTGTGTAAACTCTGGAAACATCGTATTTTTTGAGTAATTCCAGTATGGCATATGACAGTTCATACTGCCCTTCCTGTGTTGTTCCCTGGAAATCCCCTGTCAGGAATATCAGATCATTTTTTTTGCCTGTCTTTTTATAATAAAGAGACACTCTTACCAGGTGTATCACATTATCAAAAATGAATACCTGCGGTGGCAGAAATTCTGAGTATATATCCACCATCTTTTTCATTTTCAATTTATCTATAAAATAATCTGCTGTAATTTTTCCCACATTTCCGATGCCTGGAAGTCCTCCTACGAATACCGGGGAATTTAACTCTGGTTCTTCATAGGTTTTAATCATTATTTTTTGCACTGTTATCCTCCTCTATCAATTTTATCCTGTACTTCTGGAATTTATCTGATGGTGAATATTTCATTGGAATTGCCATCACTGTTTTAACGCCACACGCCGGGCATAAATCCTTCATTGTATACAATCCACAATGTGGGCATTTTCTTATAAGCGTCTTCATTGTTCATCCCTGGTAAAACCATAAGATATGTTATTTTTCTTGCATCTTGTGGAAACCGTATCGAGAACGTTCTTAAGTTTCTCTTCCGCGGATTTGTAATCCTCATCTATTACAGAAATTCTATATCTCGGAGAACCTGCATATGTAATTTCTATATTGCTATCATCCTCTATATCAAGGGCATTTTTAATAAGCTCTATTCCATTTGGGGCCAGTGAATACATGTCAATCTCACCGCCTATTTTAACCATGGGTATAGAAATATTCTCCCTTGAAACTTTAATGAAAACATCCTTCCAGGGCTCATCCCTGTTTTTCATAAAATCTTTTGAAGACGCAGCCTCAAAAAAAGCATCATAGACACTTCCATATTCAGATATAAGGTAACTTTCTATGTTCTTTACCTTACTGTCATCACTGATATTTGCCTCTTTTGCAACTATTTCCAGTAATTTATATGATTTCTGGTCGTTTTTCCACTCCTCTATCTTTTCCCTTTTCTGGTGTTCATTAACCCTTTTCAGGGATAAGTCAACATGCCTTCTGTTCGGATCTACGTTTAATACCTTGCACACAGTACGCTGGTTAACTCTTACAAAGTCCTTTATATGCTTTATCCAGCCTGTTGCAACCTCGGCTATATGAATAAACCCTGAAACTCCAGGGTATTCATCAAGCTGTGCAATAGCTCCGTAGTTCTGGACCTCCTTTACGGTAACGACTACAAGGTCCCCTACCTCAGGCATTTCTTTGGTCATAATATACCTATAATTTTACCTTCTCCACAAGTTCCCCTGATGTTGCAAGGGTGGACCCTGTGGGTTTAGCTATAGTGGCGCCACATATATTGCAAACGACAACTGATGATATCTTGGAATAAACAATCTGTTCATTCCCGCAACTCTTGCATTTTATTTTCAGGAAATTATTTCCAGTATCCTTTAATTTTTTGAATTCATCTGCCATATTTATGCCTCCACTATTTCAAATTTCTTTGCCCTCTGTGTCGGCGGTGTTATAGATTTCTTGCATACTGTGCATTTCAATCTCAGTGCAATTCTTTTGGTTGGTTTTTCCCTTCCTTCGTATCTGGGTCTCGGGAAACCTCCATATCCAGAGGTAACCCTCCTGAATCTCCTCTGCCCGGCCCTTAATTCACTGGCCTTTCTTTTACGTACTCTTTCAACATCATGTACCGTATGTGTTTTGCAATATGGACAGTAAGTTTTTATCTGCTTTGGCATTTTCATAATATCAAACCTTAAACTATATTTTTTCCTGATATATAATGTTTATACAATTCAGCAGACAAAAGAAAAATTAACAAATCTTAAATATAAATTTAACCTATAAAATTGAATGTCCAATTACAGATACAAAAGGTATGGTACCAGGGTAAATAAGAATTACAAGGAAAATAATGGTGAGAAGGCCGTCAAAAAACTTGACATGCGTAGGGAAGATGAGTTCAACTATATGTTAGGGACTATCCTGAAAGAACTGCCCGATAGCGTTAGAGGAGCCGTAAGGGGAAGTATATACTCAATAACATCCAAGAAGGGGATAAAGGATGCAAAGGATTACATAATTAAAAAGAAAAATGATGGTACAATAAATGAAAAAATGGAAAAAAACCTAATTGATCTTATATATTCTTACAGTAAATACAGAAATTGAAACAGAACTTTTTCAGTTAATATTGTGGCATTTATAAAAAATAATAAATACATTTTATTACTAATCTGATAATGACTGAAGATTTTTACCAGAACATAGATGTAAATAAAGGATCAATTGATATCGAGAATGAAATCAGGAAGTACTGGCAGGATAATAAAATAATTGAAAATATACTACATAAAGATCGTGGGCTTAAACAATATACATTCTTGGAGGGCCCACCCACCGCCAATGGGCGGCCACATGTTGGGCACCTCATGACCAGAACTGTGAAAGATACAGTAATGAGGTACAAATATATGTCCGGTTATGACATAGGCAGGAGAACCGGTGGATGGGACTGCCACGGTTTGCCAGTGGAACTGGAGGCAGAAAAGCATTTCGGGTTCAATACAAAGAAGGAAATAGAGAGTTTTGGCATCGAGAAGTTCAATGAATACTGCCGCAACAGTGTTTTCACATATATAGATGAATGGAACAGAATTGACAGTGAAATCGGGTACTGGATAGATGAAAAGGATTCCTATGTTACCCTGAGAAATGATTATATGGAAAGTGAATGGTATGCCCTCAAGAAAATGTTCGACGGGGGCATGCTTGTAAAGGACTATAAAATTGTTCCGTACTGCCCACGTTGTGGAACCTCATTGAGTTCTCATGAAGTGGCACAGGGATATAAAAATACAGATGACACTTCAGTTTATGTAAAATTTCGCATAAAGGGGAGCACAAACAGGTATCTGCTGGCATGGACCACAACACCCTGGACACTCCCATCAAATGAACTTCTGGTTGTTAACAAAGATTTCCAGTATTCACTGGTATCATTAGAGGGAAACGAATATTACCTCCTTTCAGACATGGTCAACTCACTATTCAAAAATCCTACAGTAATTAAAACCGTGAAGGGGGCAGATCTTGATGGATTGGAATATGAGCAGCTCATGCCATTTCTGGATGTGGGCAAAAACGCGCTTAAAGTCGTTACAGGAGATTTTGTAACTGCAGAGGACGGAACAGGAATAGTGCACGCAGCCCCTGCATTCGGTGCTGATGACTTTGACATAGCAAAAAAGTACGGCATTGATCTTGTAAACCCTGTGGATACTGAAGGAAAATTTGATTCCAGCGTTCCATGGAAGGGAAAATTTGTTATGGACGCAAATCCGGAAATCATAGGATATCTAAAGGAAAACAAGCTTCTATTCAAAAGCCAGAAAATAAAGCATACATATCCATTCTGCTACAGGTGCTCAACAAAGCTTCTGTATTACCCCCTGGATGCTTGGTTCATAAGGGTATCAACCATAAGGGATTTGCTCAAGAAAAATAATGATCGTGTAAACTGGTATCCAGAATATCTAAAGTATGGGCGGTTCGGAAACTTTCTTGAGGATGCCAAGGATTGGGCTCTGAGCAGGAACCGTTACTGGGGAACCCCACTACCTGTATGGAAATGTAGCAATGGGCATTACCTTGCAATAGGAAGCAGGGACGATCTGGAGAAATATGGGGGAAGCATCCCGGACGACCTGCACAGGCCTTTCATAGATGCAGTGAAGCTTAAATGCCCAGAATGTTCAGAATCTATGGCCAGGGAACCATATGTTATAGATACGTGGTTTGACTCCGGAAGTGCAACATACGCAGCCATGCATTATCCGTTCAACAAAAAATTCAGTACAGATGGCATACCGGTTGATTTTATAACAGAGGCTATAGACCAGACAAGGGGCTGGTTCTACACGCTTCATGTAATCGCCTCATTGCTCTTTGGCAGGAATGCATATAAAAATGTGATGTCCATGAGCTTTATACTGGACGAGCATGGGCAGAAGATGAGCAAGAGCAAGGGAAACTTTGTAACTGCAAATGATTTTATAGCCATGTACGGCGCTGATCCTGCCAGGTTGTTCTTCTACACGGGGGCACCATGGAATTCAAAATCCATAGATAAAAAACTTATAAATGATACCAGCAGGAAGGTATTCGGCACCCTGTCCAATGTTTACTCGTTTTTTGCATCCAATGCAAATCTTGATGGGTTCATATTTGAAAAGCTTGAGGCTCCGGACAACCTACTTGATAAATGGATTCTTTCAAGGTTGAATTCTACCATTGAGAATGTTAGAAAAAACATGGATGAATTCGATATGCATATAGCCCTCAGGAATCTTATGGATCTTATCAACGATTTTTCTAATTACTATTTGAGGCTCTCCAGAAAAAGATTCTGGGAGGGAGATCTGGATGACAGCAAAAGAAAGGCATACGAAACCCTTTATTATACACTGATAAATATTATAAAAATGCTTGCGCCTCTGGCACCTTTTTACACAGAATATATGTACCTGAAGCTCTCCGGGCCACAAAGATCAGTGCATTCAGAACAATATCCTGAACCTGATGGCTATTATATAGACACAGAACTGGAAAATGAGTTCAAATATGCAATATCTGTGATGGAGCTTTCCAGAAGGGCCAGGCAGGAATCTAATATAAAGGGGAGGCAGGTTGTCAGTGAGGTTCTCATTTACAGTGACATGAACATCAAAGAATCCATACTTGATATAATATCCCCAGAACTCAATTCACAGAGCATCAAATTTATAAAAGAGGACCAAAAACCTGTAAAAGTAACAATAAAACCAGTATTCTCAAAGGTTGCACCTTTATTAAGGGGAGATACCAATAATTTTACAGAATACCTGGCAAAAACCAATTTATACGGTGAACTCAAAACAAAGGGCAAAATATCCTACGAAGGCCATGAATTCACACAGGAATATCTGGATGTCCATGAAGAACCACTGGAAACTTATGCATATGCAGACGATGAAAAAACAGGCATATCTGTTTATGTTAACAGGCAAATAGACGAAAATCTTATGCTGGCTGGATATGCAAGGGAAATTATAAGAAGAATCCAGATAATGAGAAAGGACCTGGACCTTGAATACTCACAGAACATTGTTACAGAGATAAATGCAGAGGGGGATATCAGGAAATCTGTTGAAAGGTTCGCGGATCTGATAAAGAACGAAACTCTCAGCACAGAAATAAAAATTTCAAGTAATCCTCAGGGAAAAATTTGGGATATTTCCGGTGAAAATGTTGGAATTTATGTAAAACCTGTCAGTTGATTCTTTTTAAAACAACAAACTGCCTTACCAGTGATTTGTGCTGGTACACAGGCACAACATTTTCTATTGAAAAATAATCCCTTGCATATTCAAGAAATTCGGTGTTATTTATTATAATGGAACACCTTCGTCCACTCTTCAAAAGTTCATAGAATTTTTTAAACGATTCCCTGTACAGTTCAATGATATCATGATTATCTATACCAGAGCTTCTCCCGTACGGCATGTCTGTTACTATTGCATCCACAGGGTACCCCGTGTCAAGCTCTGATATATCCTTGTTGTAAACAGTATAATCTTCAATTTTAAAATATTTGAAATTGAGTTTTGTACCCATCACCATGTTAAGTGAGGAATCGTTGCCTATTATTTTCCTGCCAAGCAGGGCTGCTTCAATGAGTATTCCTCCTGTTCCACAGAAAGGGTCCAGTACCGATTCTCCCGCAACTGTAACTGAGGTATTCACAAGATATCTGGCATATTTTGGGTGAAGGGATACAGGTGAGAAAAAAGGTCTCATGGGTGCGCGTCTATCCTCAAATGCTTTTTTATTCCTTTCGTAAACTACAATGGAGAGGTACCATTTATCAATTAATACTGCTCTTATCCTGAAATCAGGATTTTTGAAAGATACCCTTCCTGTGCCGCCAATAAGTTTTCCTATTTCCGATTCCAGGTTTTCAGCCTGTTCTTTCACGGCTCCAGAAACCCTCACATAGAATGATCCAGCAGGTAGTCCTGTCCCTGAAAGTTTTCGATAATCTATGTTTTCATCAATAACCAGTGAAATAAAATTCACAAAGGCAGAATTCTTTAATTTATCAGGGTCTCCTTCAATTAGCACATATTTCTGCCTGCGTTCAATTATATCAAAACTACGATACGTCTGCTCTATATATTTTATTTCTGTGCAGGCAATTTCACTGTTCTCTCCAGATACCTCAAGAACGTACTTACTGCTCATTTTTTTCTTTTTTTAGGTTTGATTTTTCCAGTTCCTTTTCAAGGTCCGAGTAAAGTGATTCATAAATCTTGTTCATCCTTTTTATTGTCCTCTTTATGGCAGCCTGTGGTTTCCCAGTACTTACCTTCACATATAGCTGGGGATTGTCGATCTCGGGGTGTTTTATGTAATAATAAGAATCTACAACTTTGTCATCTTTCAATATTTCCTCTGCCAGTGGTCTAAGGAGGGTATTATCATAATTTATCATTTCCAGTTTAATTGAATCTTTGTCCTTTGAAATAATATTAAATTTGGTATCCATACAGCCCTATTTTAAATTAGTATATATTTATTATTATCAATGTGCCTTTATGTGAAGGTTAAGACCTCTGTCAATGTTACGCTATATCACGTTGCTGTATCTTTATGTATGTAATCCATAAAGAAAGATATTTAAATATTAAAGTATTATATGGTAAAGAAAGGATATTTAATCCTGGTTAAAGGTGAAAGAAAATGGCAGAATTACCACATCTGAATTTAGTTATAATAGGGCATGTCGATCATGGAAAATCTACCTTCGTAGGCAGACTATTGTTTGAGCACGGAGAAATCCCGCAGCATATAATTGATGAGTACAAGAAGGAATCTGAGGAGAAGGGCAAGGCAACATTCGAGTTTGCCTGGGTTATGGACCGGTTCAAGGAAGAGAGGGAAAGAGGAGTTACAATCGATCTTACACACAGGAAATTCGAGACTGACAAGTACTACTTTACAATCATTGATGCTCCAGGTCACAGGGACTTCGTTAAAAATATGATAACAGGAACCAGCCAGGCAGATGCCGCAGTTCTTGTAGTTTCATCCAGAGAGGGAGAAGGAGTTATGGCACAGACAAGGGAGCATGCTTTCCTTGCAAGGACACTTGGTGTACCACAGTTGATTGTTGCAATAAACAAGATGGATTCAACACAGCCACCGTACAGCGAAAAGAGATTCAATGAGGTAAAGGAGCAGGTCACAAAACTTCTCGCACCTATAGGTTACAAGGATGTCCCGATCATACCAATGAGTGGTTACAAGGGAGATAACATAATGAAGGCAAGTGCAAACCTTTCATGGTGGAAGGGCCCAACAATTATGGAAGCACTGAACAACCTCAAAGTTCCTCCGAAACCCACAGACAAAGCACTTAGAATACCGGTTGAAGATGTGTACTCCATTACCGGAATAGGAACAGTTCCTGTAGGAAGAGTTGAAACTGGAGTCATAAAAATAAATGACAAGGTAACTTTCATGCCTGCTAACAAATCCGGTGAGGTTAAATCAATAGAGGAGCACCACACAACAATGCCGAAGGCAGAACCAGGAGATAACATAGGATTCAACGTAAGGGGAATAGCAAAGAACGACCTGAAGAGGGGAGATGTCTGTGGGCCAGCATCCGCACCACCTACAGTTGTAAAATCATTTACAGCGCAGATAGTAGTTCTCCAGCATCCCAGTGTTATCGCTGCGGGATACAAACCAGTATTCCATGTTCATACAGCACAGATAGCATGCAGATTTGATGAAATCATAAGAACCATAAATCCCAAGGATGGAACCACTTTGAAGGACAAACCAGATTTCATCAAGGCAGGGGACATAGCTGTGGTAAAGGTTATACCAGACAAGCCTCTTGTAATAGAGAAAGTATCTGAATTCCCACAGCTGGGAAGGTTCGCAATCAGGGATATGGGCATGACCGTTGCAGCCGGTCAGTGCATAGACCTTGAAAAGTCAACTGTAGCGTGATGATATATGGCATACAAAGCAAGGATTTCACTGAGTGGCACAGAAAACAAAATAGTTGACGTTGTTTGCGATGAAATCAAATCAATAGCAAAAAGAACAGGAGTAGAAATACATGGACCTGTTCCACTGCCTACAAAAAAACTTAAAGTCCCTGTGAGGAAGAGTCCTGATGGAGAAGGTTCTCCAACATGGGACCGCTGGGAAATGAGAGTGCATAAACGCCTGATGGATGTGGATGCTGATGAAAGAACATTGAGGCAGTTAATGAGGATATCCATACCTGATGGGGTTAGAATCGAAATACAGATCAAAAGTTAAATTATTTTAGCTTTTAAATAAATTTTAACAATAATTAAATAATGATTTTTCATACAGGATTATAGAATTTAAACGGTGTTATTAATGGGGCGAAAAGAAGAGAATGTTGCAAAAGCAATGAAATTAGTTGAACATCCAGAGTTAATAAGGAATATTGATATAGCAGCTCATATTGACCACGGAAAAACCACACTTAGTGATAATCTTATTGCCGGTGCTGGGATGATGAGCGAGGAGCTTGCCGGAAAACAGTTACTGCTGGACTACGATGAACAGGAGCAGGCAAGGGGAATAACAATAAACGCTGCAAATGCTTCCATGGTTCATGAAGTTGATGGAAAAGAGTACCTCATCAACCTTATAGATACTCCAGGGCATGTTGATTTTGGCGGAGATGTCACAAGGGCTATGAGAGCCGTTGATGGAACTGTCATTGTAGTTGATTCAGTTGAGGGCGTAATGCCACAGACAGAAACTGTTGTAAGGCAGGCACTGAGGGAGAGGGTTAAGCCTGTACTTTTCATTAACAAGGTAGACAGGCTGATCAATGAACTGAAGCTGAACGGCGATGAAATGCAGAAGCGTTTCATAAAAGTTATTACCGATGTAAATAAGCTAATAACAAAATACGCTCCAAAGGAATTCGCAAATGACTGGCTTGTTAATGTAAAAAATGGAACCGTTGCCTTCGGTTCTGCATACCATAACTGGGCACTTTCAGTTCCGGCCATGGGGCTGTTTAAAGTCACTTTTAAAGATATAGCTGATCTGGTTGCAGCTGGCAAACAGAAGGAACTGGCCAAAAGGGCCCCATTACATAAAGTAGTTCTTGATATGGTAATTAAGAACCTTCCAAATCCAGCAGTTGCACAGAAATACAGAATACCACAGATATGGCATGGAGATCTTAACAGCGAGATAGGGAAGGCCATGGAATTGTGCGACGATAATGGTCCTGTGAGCATGATGATCACCAAGATTCTCATAGACCCGCACGCAGGAGAAATAGCCGTTGGCAGGGTTTTCTCTGGAATAATAAGAAAGGGCAGTGAGCTCTATGTTACAGGGGCAGGAAAATCTAAGGTTCAGTTATTATCCATGATGGTAGGTCCTGACAGGATATCCATAGATGAAATAGCAGCAGGGAATATAGCCGCTGTTGTTGGGCTCAAGGGTGCAATAGCAGGTTCAACAGTATCATCCATTCAGGAAATGGAGGATTTTGAACCAATGTCCCATTATTCGGATCCAGTGGTTACACTTGCCATTGAAGCAAAGCATACCGCTGATCTTCCCAAGCTTATTGACGTTTTAAGATCAGTATCCAAGGCAGATCCGTCCATACAGGTTGATATAAATCAGGAAACCGGAGAGCATCTTATATCTGGAATGGGAGAATTGCATCTGGAAATAACAATGTACAGGATAAAAAACGATTATCACGTTGACGTTGTTACATCTGCACCGCTTGTTGTATACCGGGAAACCGTTGATAAGGTAGGGGGCCCATTTGAGGGAAAATCCCCCAATAAACATAACAGATTCTACTTTAAGGTGGAGCCACTGCCGGAGGGTGTTGTCCAGGCAATACTTGATGGTAAGGTACCCGATGGATCCAAAATAAAGGATAAGAAAGCAGTTGCAGCAATACTTGAAGAGGCAGGTCTTGACCATAATGAAGCAAGGAGCCTGGTATCTGTACACGGAGCCAATATAATGCTAGATATGACAAAGGGAATACAGTACCTTGACGAAACCATGGAGCTCTTAATAGAATCATTCAATGAATCCCTTGATAAGGGACCACTGGCAAATGAAAAGGTATATGGACTAAAGGTAAGCCTTATGGATGCCAAACTTCATGAGGATAGCATACACAGGGGTCCGGCACAGGTAATACCAGCTGGCAGAAATTCAATATACGGTGCAATGTGCCAGGCCGGGAGGGTTCTTATGGAGCCCATGCAGAAGGTTTACATCAGCGTACCACAGGAATTAATGGGCCCTGTTACAAGTGAACTTCAGCAGAGGCGTGGAGTTGTGGAGGATATGCAGCAGACCGGTGATGAGATTACAGTCATAGCAAACGCTCCTGTATCCGGTATGATCGGATTTGCCTCAGCAATAAGAAGCGCCACAGGTGGAAAGGCCATATGGAGCTCAGAAAACTCAGGATACCAGCGTGTGCCCTATGAGCTGCAGGCTGGAATTGTAGCCAAGATAAGGGAGAGGAAAGGACTCAAGCCTGAACCATACGACGAGACGTATTATTCCTCTCTATAAACCATATTTTTTGCATAGTATTTTATTTTTTAACGTATTACATTTTTTATGAAATCAATATGTCTGAACGGGCATCCAAGAATAAAACATGAATTAAGGTGCACTGTCTGCAATGAACCCTTTGAAATAATACCAGAAAAAAAGTTCTCTGACAATCTGGATCTGAATTTTGACTATATTAAAGAGAAAGTAACACTGGGGGAAGTTTTTACCCCTGTGGTGGATCTGAACAGCAATTTAGATCTTAAACTGGATTATTTTTTCCCAACATATTCCTATAAAGATCGGGGTACAAGAAATCTCATATCATATATAAAAACCAATGAAAAGGAATTTCATGTTACCGCAATCAATGAGGATTCATCGGGAAACGCCGGCGCCTCTGTAGCAGCATACGGGGCCCGGGCAGGTTACAGGGTAAACATATATGTGCCCAAAAGTGCAAATGAAAACAAAATCAGGCAGATAAGCAGTTATGGTGCCAGCATTATAAAGATTGATGGTACCAGAGATGCGGTTCAGGAAGCTGCAGAAAAATCCCCGGGTTTTTACGCATCACACATACTTAATCCGGAATTCCGTGATGGGATAAGAACACTGGCATATGAAATATTCCTCCAATCGCAGAAGATGCCAGACAACATATTTGTACCTGTCTCTGCAGGAACCCTGCTATCGGGGCTTTATAGTGGCCTGTCCCACCTTTACATGTCAGGGGAAATTGCAAAAATCCCAAAAATTATAGGGGTGCAGCCTGAAAATATTTCCCCACTATGCTCTCTGGCAAACGGTTTGCAGTATAATCCCGATAACAGCCTCTCCTCAATTGCAGACGCTCTTGTGGCGAAGCGCCCGGTACTCATGAAGCTAATGATGAGGATAATGAATAATGAAAACAGCTGTGTTTCTGTGTCAGAGAGTGAAATCATGGAGGCAAGAAAAGATCTAGCCCTGAAAGGTTTTTACACAGAATACAGTTCCGCCACGGTATATGCTGCATACAGAAAGGGGCACTACAGTGGAAAATCCATGCTGGTGTTAACCGGGAATGGATTGAAAAATTAACGGTAGTCCTTTCCGTTGATGGTATAATAGTAGGATACCGGTATTCCTGCATTCTTTACTGTAAGCGATACAGAACAGTATTTTTCCAGTGAAAGGTTTATTGCTTTTTTTACAGAATCTGGGTCCACTTCCCCATCGAAGATATAATGTATCTCTCCAAATTTTAGCATTTTTGGATCAGTATCCCTTTTCTCTGCTGTAACCTCACACCTATAATTTTTTACATCCTTTCTCATTTTTTTAAGGATATTCAGCACATCATCGCTGCTGCACGCGCCCATAGCCAGCATTAAAAGCTCTGTGGGTGAGTGGTACTGATCATTTCCAACAATAGAATTCTTTATTTTTACATCATATTTTCCATCATCCGATATAAAACCCACATCTTTATCAAATTTAAAGGATACTTTCATATCTCACAATATATATTATTGATATAAAACATTTAACTTTGAAATTTGGATATAACATATACCAGATAACCAGGTACAGACAAAATGTAAGTTAAGATGAAATAAATTTCCCTATGATTCTCTCTACCATGTCCTCCGGCAGCCCGGTTTCTTCAGCAACTTCCGAGAAATCGAGTTTTTCAAGGTATTCATAAATCACCTTTCTGTAAAACCCATCGTATTCTGATGCCCGCTCCCGCAGTTTTTCAATTATTAAATCCTTCCTTCCCACAGCTTCACTCCTTTTTCTGTCAAGGCTTTCTATTTCATCATTTACTGATTTAAGCCTGTCTATAAGGCTGAGTGTATTGCCTTCAGTATCGTGATCAGGATAGCTTATCTCCCTCTTTTTAATTTCCATGAAATTTCTGGAATAATCTATGGTAATGGTTGAGAAGCCCATGGACCTGTACACTTTCCTGGGCGGGCCTATGGTAGATGGTATGCTTCCACTGGTGCTTATAAACCCCAGTTTCTCCAGAATATCAAGTTGTTTATTTATCGCCTGCTGGGAAACTCCAATCATCTTACTCAGTTCAAGGGCATATGAATCATAATTGGCGAGTGTTTTCAGCATCTCCCTTCTGGTACCGTTTTCCAGTGCCATTAAAATATTCCATAGTTCGTCATCCATAAAAACACCCGAAAAAATAAAAATATATATTTAGTCTATTCTAACTGCCCTTCCGCCGTTTTTGCTGTTTAGCTTCTTAATAGTTATATCAAGGACGCCATTGGTGAATTTTGCTATTACACTGTCAATATCCACGCCTGTGTTGAATTCTATATTTTTATAGTATTTCCTGGACCCTTTATCAACTTTCAGTTCTATGTTGTTCTCATTTACAATGAGGTCTATGTCTTTTTTGTCCACTCCAGGCAGTTCATAGGTTATGTACACATTTTCTTTGTCCTCGTTGAGATCTGTTAATGGTTCCCTGTAGCCTTCCTGGCTTTCGTTTCTCTGTCCAATGGAATTTCTTGGAACATTTCCGAATTCCTGAAATACCGGTTTCCCATCAGGCCCGACCTTATAGCTGAACCCGTACACATACGGACCCATTATTTTGCTGTTCGAGTCGTCCTTCATTATGGATTCCCAGAACCTGGCAATTTCCTTGTTAATTTTTCTCATATCCAGTCCAAACTCATCGTACATGTCGTTAAATATATCATCCCAGTCATCATCTCTTCTTCCATTCATTATTATCACCTTAGTTAACAACCTTT
This sequence comes from Thermoplasmata archaeon, assembly GCA_021806295.1. Lineage (GTDB taxonomy): Archaea > Thermoplasmatota > Thermoplasmata > Thermoplasmatales > Thermoplasmataceae > Ferroplasma. The sequence continues at coordinate 18,904 of JAJZXS010000012.1, read as the reverse complement.
GGTTGTCAACTGTATATCACTAACTTATATTTAAATATTTATTATATGTAAAAGAAATATATAATTAGATATATAAAAATAATAAAAATCAATCTTCTCCGGTTTTGTGTATATACCGGACACCGATCATGGATTCTACCTCCCTATCCGAAAGATTGAATTTTCTGATCTTTATATCGCTTTCTAGAAGCATTAATTCTGCAAGGTCATCTGGATAACCTTCTGCAAATATAATTTCATCAATATGTGAATTCATAATCATTTTGGAGCATACGACGCAGGGGTGGGTTGTAACGTATATCTTTGAACCTTTGATTGACGATCCATTGACTGCCGCCTGTATTATTGCGTTCTGTTCAGCGTGCAGGCCCCTGCAGAGCTCATGCCTTTCTCCTGATGGAACATTCAGCTCGTCCCTTATGCAGCCCACTATATCACAATTAACAGTATGTGCCGGGGGGCCGTTGTATCCAGTTGCCAGCACATTATTATCCCTGACAATAACAGCCCCCACCTTTCTCCTTGTACAGTTGGAACGTGAAGCGGCAAGATATGCCATCCGCATGAAATATTCATCCCATGAGGGTCTCTTTAATTCTTCCTCCATATTATTAAATAGATAATAAGGATATAAATATTGTTTATCATTATGAAATACAGTTAATATAAATAATCAACATGACAATTATATTTATTTATGGAGATGCATTATATGTAAAATGGCAGAAGGAGAATTTGATCTGGATTTTTTCAGGGATAATAAATTCATAAGGAAGCAATGTTCAGTATGTTCATCATACTTCTGGACCTCAGACCCCGGTAAAACTACATGCGGTGATCCTGCATGTGAAAGTTACTCATTTATATGGAATTCGCCTGTAAAACGCAGGTACACACTGGACGAGATGCGTGATGAATTCCTCAACTTCTTCAGGGACAGCAGCATGAAGCATAAAATTCTGGATTTTTACCCGGTTGTTCCAAGATGGCGGGAAGATGTCCTGCTTGTGAACGCCTCAATTTACGATTTTCAGCCCCAGGTTACATCGGGCATGGTACCACCTCCTGGCAACCCCATCGCAATGTCACAGCCCAGTATAAGAATGCTTGACCTGGATCTTGTGGGCAAAACAGGTAGACATCTCACATCATTCGAGATGCTATGCCATGATGCATTCAATTATGAGGATAAATACGTTTACTGGAAAAACGAAACGGTTGAATATTCATACAGATTCTTGACCGACCGGCTTGGCATCGATGGGAGAATAATAACATACAAGGAAAAACCATGGTTCGGTGGCGGGAATGCAGGCAATGCAGTTGAGGTCTTCGTCAGGGGTCTTGAGGTTGCCACACTTGTATTCATGGATCTGAAAGAAGATCCAGAAGGTGATATCGACATAGAGAGAACCAAATATTCACCCATGCCGTTGAGGATCGTTGATACCGGTTACGGCCTTGAAAGGCTGGTGTGGCTATCTGCCGGAACCCCCACAGTATACGAATCAATTTTCCCGGAAACCATTAATTACATAATGGTGAATTCTTCTGTTGGTGGCATCGATGATAAGATAATTCAAAAGATATCAGAGCTATCTGCCGAAATCGATCCTTACAGGGAATCTGTTCTTCTGAAACAGTTAAGGCCCTATATGGAAGAGAATAATCTGCAAATGGGAGGAGATTTTCTCCAAAGGCTGAAAAAGATCAGGGCCCTGTACTCCCTTGCAGACCACACAAAAACTCTGCTACTGATGTTTTCCGATTATGTCATACCATCCAATGTGAAGGTTGGCTATCTGGCAAGGACACTCATAAGGAGATCCATGAAATTTATAGAGGACACAGGGTTCAAAAAGGATTTCATGGAACTCATGGATTTTCAGTACAATGTATTTTCAAAAATAATTAAAAATTATGATAGAGAGTTCATATCCGATATCTTATCCATAGAGAAAGAAAAATATGGGGAGATAACAAGAAGTGCAGAAACAAAGGTCAGAAAATACATAAAATCAGGGAAATTAGCGCTGGAAGATGCAATCACCCTGTATGAATCAGAAGGAATAAACGAGGAACTCATAAAGGATACCTACAGAAAAATAACTGGGAATGACATGGAACTGCCTGATAATTTTCAGGAAATAGTTATTGCGGGGCATGAAAAGAAAAATGTGAAGAAGAAAAGGCATGAACAGTACCCCCCTGTGAATACCCGGCCACTTTATTATGACAATACTGAAATTTCTGAGTTTACAGCTATTGCACTGTATTCAGAGGATAAAAGAATAATCCCGAACCAGACTGCATTTTACCCGGAAGGAGGCGGCCAGCCGTGTGATCTGGGCTATTTTATTGCAAATGGCAAAAGAGTAAATGTCACCGATGTTCAGAAATACGGTAATTCTATAGTGCATTTTCTGGATGGGAATATACCAGTAAATTCAAGGATAAAGGGCGTGATTGACTATGCCCGGAGAAGACAGTTGATGATACATCACTCTGCAACTCACCTGCTCCTGGGAATAATGAGAAAATATTTTGGGGAACATATTTGGCAGAGTGGTGTCAAAAAAGATATTGATGAATCGAGAATCGATGTGACCCATTACAGAAAAATTACACTGGAGGATATTAGAAATATAGAAGATATGTGCCTCGAGGCCATTGAACAGAACAGGAAAATAACTGTTGCCAACGTAAGCTGGAACCCTGCTATAGAGAAATATGGTTTCAGGCTCTTCGAAGGTGGCGTACCGGTCTCATCCAAAATACGGGTTGTAACAATTGATGGCATAGATTCAGAGGGCTGTGGCGGTACACATCTGAAAAACACAGGCGAAATAGGATTCATTAAAATAATAAAAACCGAGACCATACAGGAGGGAATACAGAGAATCATATTTGCTGCCGGACCTGCTGCATTGAGGTATGTGCAGATCCTCCACGATACAGTAGTAAAAGAGCAGGAGTACATGAAGGTAGATTTAAGGGATGTTTACACCCACTCAATGGAAATTTTTCATGAAAACCTTGAGAATATCAAATTGATAGACAGGTACAGAAAGGAAAAGGTGGAGGGCATTATCAATAATCCTGTCATGCAGGGAAATATAAGGCTGTACATCACCGATCTGGACAGGGATGAGCTTAATCTCCTGATACAGGGAATTTTCAGGAAGAACGTTCAATGCATTGTAATAAACCATGGAAATGAAATAACAGGAATAGGAATTGAACCGGTTGTTAATAAGATCTCATCGTCCATCCTGGATCACGGAATACACATCCAGGAAAAGACCAGAAATAAAAAACTATTTAGTGCAATATCGGATAGTGGAATAAGTGAAAAGTTAATAAAGGAGATTTTAGTAGATGCTATAATATGAGAGATTCTCAGATCATAGAAGGTATTGTTAAAAAATATTACGGCTTCTCGGATGTTGAGAATACTAAATATTCTATAATATTCCACATAGATACTCCCGGGACCGAAAAGACATTTGAATCGCTTCTGGCGGACCTGGATAGAATAGGTGTCACTGCATTTACAAATGACTTTCCTGATAGCCAGATAATCGTCATAAATAATTCAAACCTTGGCAGGGAGAGAGTGGGCGTTAAAACTATTATGTTTCTGATCTCCATAATAACCCTGGCGTATGCAGGATACTCATATTCATCGGATTATTATTCCCACATCTCATTGCCTGCAGAAATTTTTTATGGTGTGCTGCTCTACGCAGTGCCTGTTGCAGGTGTACTTTTAACCCGGGAAGCGGCGAAATATCTGTATCTGAAAAAAAGGCATATAAAGTATAGATTTCCAATTTTTGTTCCATCCCCCGGAATTGGGACTCTGGGAACCATAAATTCCAATAAAAGCCAGTTCCGGGAATCAAAATCCATGATAAGGGCAGGTACAGTTTCTCTTTTATCCGGTTTTGCCCTGTCCATTCTCCTTATAATAGTGGGTTCAGTTACAGCCCCATTTATACAGTACAGTGGAATAGTAAGGTCTCCAATATCATATCTCAATTTTCCGGTGATTTATCCAGTTTTGATTGACCGGTTCATCCCTGTATCAATGGCTCCGGCCCCACTTGCACTGGCAGGATATACGGGCCTTGTAACAACCGCCCTGAACGCTATGCCTGCCGGATTCCTCGATGGCGGACTTGTATTCTCAGGGATAGCAGGAAGGCGCTTCAGGTACGTTTCATATGTTTCAATGATACTGCTCATACTTGCATCAATTCTGTATCCCTATCTGATCATTCTTGTTGTTCTTCTTTTCCTCCTTGGAATCAAAGGTGCCCTCCCATTGAACAACCTGGTCAAACCCGGGCATTATGCGAAATACCTTACCGTAATTATAATCGTTGTAATCCTACTGGGGTTTGCACCGCTTCCATCCCACAATATAAATGGCAGCAGCGTTGCCATACCTGATTCATGCTATATTATAGATAAACAGAGCCCGGATAACGTAAGTGTTAATATAACGGTAAATGAGCATGGGTCCCGCATTATACCATCATTCTCAGTGCATCCTGGAAAATTTTTCATAAGAGGGCACAAAAGAGATAACGCAACAGCTATCACATACACGCTGGAACTTATTACATATAAAGCCAACTATTCCGGAATTAAACATTTTAATATCACTGTAAATACCGGGACATTTATATTCCATAAAACCGTGGCTGTATATTTTCTGAATCCGGTTAGAAACATCAGTGTAAATAATTCTGATGAACCGCTGAATTTAACAAAGTACCAGAATGAGCCCTTTAATTTGACACTTTATAATAACGGCACATCCCCAGTAAGCGCCACATTATTGTCATTTTCAGGCAACATGGGTGTTTATATGATGTTATCTCCCAGGAACACATTCATAAATCTATCGGGGCATCCCTATGAAGGATTAACCTTTACCATGAACCCTGGCAATTCCACAACCCTACAGTTTGAGGTAACCACTCCCGGTATATGGAAACTGGCAATACTGGAATCAAATAACATGGCAATGATAATAACAATACATATACTTCCCAGGCAGATATCCCCGCCATTACCTCCTCCGGTAAATATCCTGACATGGCCTGGCACGAATGAAACAGGCAGTGTATTTCAATTCAACTTAACACGGTATTATCCAGGAGCAATACAGGGGAACTATCCAGAATTCTAATGATTATCTCCGCTTTTCCATCCTATTTATTATCTCTGAAGAGAATTCAGAGCATTTCACAGGCGTTACATCCTGCCTCCCTGTAAGGTCCCGTGGGATTTTATTGTCGAGGAAGGCAGCGGTAATCGCCCTCTCTATTATATCGGCAGGTTCAATCCACCCTATATGCCTGAGCATGGAACAGCCTGAAAGTATAAATGAAAGTGGATCAGCAGCGTCATATCCTGCCTCAAGTGGAGAGGATGATTGTACAGCCTCGAAAAGGGAACACTCATCTCCAAGGCTGGCCCCGTACTCAATATTAACCGCACCTGTAAGGAAATCAAGCACGAACCTGCTGAGCACGGTATCCATCAGTAAAATATCCATGCTTTCCGGTTCTGTAACAAGTTTTTTCATAAATTCCCTGGTTTTGATCATTTCGAACTCAATGCCATCGTGCCTCTGCAGTTCATCATAACACCACTGCCCAAATTCTGGATTTTCCCTGTCATCTACAACTGTTATCTTTTTATGGCCGTATTTTTTATAGTAATTTACTGCCTGTTTTACAACCTTCAGGGTTCTGAACTTGCTCTGACTGAACATGTATATGCCGGAATCTGGTGTAATGGTTAAATCGTAATTCTCCGAAATGAATTTTATCAGGTCATCCGTGCTTTCAGAGGAATGATAGAAAACGTGGTTGCTTGCAAAGGAGTTACGTATTACAGTAATGTTGATCCTGTCAAAAGATTTTACAAGAATCTCCATGCCCGGTATGTACTTAACCATCCTTAAATTGGCATAAAGCCCTAAACGTTTCCTCAATATTGTATTTATGTCCCTGTTATCCGGCATAAGGTTCAATGTGGATTTCATAACTATGTATATCTTCTGGATTTCATTGACTGATTCATCAGGTATATACGTCCCGAATTTTTCATACGCATCATTGCCTATGAGAATCTTCCGCCATTCTATGGATTTGCCGCCACCATATGCGAGCTCAATGGCGCTATTTATAACGTCTATCATTGCGCCGGTAATTTCAGGCCCTATGCCATCTCCTTCTATATACCCCACTGTGAGCATGTCAGGCACAACCATTCCAGCATCTGTAAATTCTACATACATTATATAAGCCATGCATAACAGCTTATAATTTTTTTCAATGTCGCAATTAAAATATTTTTATACCAAGGTAACATTATTAATCATGAGAACAGAAACCGATGTAATTGGCAATGTCCAGATTGATGACAGCATTTATTATGGGATAAATACCCTCAGGGCAAAAAACAATTTTAACATATCCGGAATAAAATCCAAGGACCGTGATCACATAAAGGCTATGGCCATAGTAAAGAAAGGGGCTGCCTATGCTAATTTTACTGGTGGCAAATTGAGCAGGGAGCTGTATGAAAGCATAAGCAAAGCATGCGACAGGTTAATCTCTGGAGAATTTGATGAACAGTTTGTTGTGGATGTTTTCCAGGCAGGAGCAGGGACATCCTTTAATATGAACACGAATGAGATACTGGCAAATCTTGTACTGGAATCACTCAACCACAAAAAAGGGGAATATAAATACGTGCATCCCAACGACGTAATTAACATGAGCCAGTCCACCAACGATATTTATCCAACAATGATGCGTGTAAGCATTATGCTGAAATCAACTAAATTAATTAAAAACACTGAGGCACTGATAAAATCGCTTAAATCTAAATATGAGGAATTTGCAAATATTTATAAGACAGGCAGAACGCATTTGCAGGATGCCGTAAGGGTAACACTTGGAGATGAGTTCAATGCATGGGCCTTTGCCGTGGCACGTGATTTAAAGGAATTTGAATCGGCACTTGATTACATACTGGAGCTGAACATCGGCGGAACGGCGGTGGGAAACGGGGCAAACACACCGGAAAATTATAAGGAAAACGCTGTTAAGAAAATATCGGAAGAAACAGGCTTCAACTTCCGCCCAGGGGAGAATCTCATGGGTATTATGCAGTTTATGACAGATTTTTCCAGGGTGATGAATTCCATGTCCAATATGGCACTGGACCTCAGCAAGATTTCTGATGATCTCAGACTACTGTATTCAGGACCGGGTGCAGGCCTCCATGAAATAGTTCTACCAGCGGTACAGCAGGGTTCCTCCATTATGCCCGGCAAAATAAATCCATCAATAGCCGAGGCAATGAACATGATATGCCATTCTATCACAGGATCACAGCAGGCCGTCAACCTTTCGGTGAAAGCTGGCCAGCTGGAGCTCAACGTTATGATGCCACATATAGACTATGAAATCTCAAAGTCTCTTGAAAGACTTGCAAACGGAATCAAGATGCTGGATGAGGAGGCTATACAGGGAACAACTCCGGATCGCAACAAAATAAAGGAAAACATCGAAAAAAGCTTCGGGTCTGCAGCACTGCTAAATCCATATCTGGGCTACGATACCATGGCAAAAATAGTTGAAGAATCACTGGAAACAGGAAAGAGCATAAAGGATCTTGTGCTCAAAACCGGCAAGATAGATGAGAAGAAATATAATGAAATATTCAATTTCCTGAATTAAAGGAAATTTATAATACATTTATAATAATTATAAAGATTGTGTCTCCTAACTTTTAAAATTACAGGCTGATTTTATTTATATCCCTACCCATGGGTCTTTCTTGAATGCCTTGGAAACAACCATTGTATCATATTTTACAATACCGTCCTTTCTGGCAAGGCTATCCTCAAACTCCTGGATTGTCTCAAGGTTCAGGAAAAGCCCCTGGAGCAGCAGCTGGTTCTGCCCCCTTCTTCTGTAAAGTGAAAGTATATTTGGGTTGGCGGCTAGAGATTCTGCAATTGAATCAAGCTTATCTCCTTCGGTATCTATCCTTATGCATACCTTTATGCTATTTTCTATAGCATGCAAATCCACGAGTGCTGAGAATCCGGTTATAATTTTTCTTCTTACAAGTTCATTTATCCTTCTCCTTACAGTTGCTTCGCTTGTGTTAAGCATCTTTGCTATTTCTGCATTGGACATTCTGGCGTTATATCTAAGAAAGCACATAATTTCCTTATCAAGATCATCAAATGGTAAAATTGAAGGATCTATATGCCCCCATCTAACTGACAGGTCACATTCATAATTTTTGCTATCCTCTGCTTTCTTTGAACTATTCTCTTCCGTCATAAAATTATATTTTAAAGCAATATATAACTTTTTTCACATTCAAAGTGAAATATATAATTCATGAATATCGAAATTAACACTTAATATGACCGTATATGAATACGTTCTTAAAATCGATTTCCGTTCCAGCTATGGCAGGTGGCCTTAGGCTTTATGGTTTAAAAAATTGGATCAATGCAGCGGATAAAAATTGTTATTAACGTAATTGTAATTAAAAAATGTGAAAATCTATTTCGAATCATATGGATGCACATTGCAAAAATCTGAGTCATCCCTCTATCTCAATAAATTGCTTCAGGATAAAAATAATCAGGTGGTTAAAAATCCTGAGGATGCCGATTTAAGCCTTATAGGGACATGCGTTGTAATAAAACATACAGAAGACAGAATGGTAAAGCGTATTTCATCCCTGTCAACAAAGTCCGGAAAGGTTGAGGTACTGGGCTGCCTGGCCACAGTTAATGGAAATACTATAGAATCTGACAATGTAAAAGTCATTAAGCCACGGGAGTTCAGAAGCTTCTATGAGGGAGCCCTTGATGACATAGAAATTAATTCTGATATATATGATGGAATACCCATAAATCAGGGATGTACGGGAAGTTGCAATTTCTGCATTTCCCATATAGCAAGGGGAAAACTTCTATCCAGGCCCGTTGATAAGATAGTCAAACAGGTAAACATGGAGCTTGAAAGGAATATACGTGAGATAAGAATTTCTTCCCTTGATACCGCAGCCTACGGGAAGGATATAGGTACAGATCTGGCTGAACTGGTAAATAGCATAACTTCATTAAATCGTGATTTTTACCTCAGGGTTGGAATGCTTGAACCCAGAAATACTTACGATATACTTGGGAAACTTGTTCAGGCATATGGATCTCAGAAGGTATTCAAATTCCTTCATATTCCGGTGCAGAGCGCAGAAAATTCTGTACTGGAGGCAATGAACCGTGAATATACCATAGAGGAGGCGGAAACAGTGTGGAAAAAATTCGTAGGTGCTTTTCCTGATATGTCAGTGGCCACGGATATAATACTGGGATACTACAATGATTCCAGGGAAGGTTTCGAAAAAACCCTTAAATTCCTGGATAATTACAGCCCTGATATTATCAACGTTACCCGATTCTCACCCAGACCATACACAAAAGATTACAGTAAAACTCCTCTGAACTCAAATCTTCTCAAGGAGTGGTCACAGGAAATCATAGAGCTGCACAGTACACAGATGGAGAAAAAACTCGACCGTTTTCTCGGCAGGGAGGAAAAAGTTATGGTTACTGAAGATGGGAAGAATGGTACCATGGTTGCCCGGGATTCTAATTACAGGCCGGTTGTGCTGAAAGGGAACTATAAAAAATACACCGATGTTTACTGTAAAATTGTCGGGCATGGAAATAATTATCTTATTGGAGAATAGGAATCCACTCCCACTATTTCATCCATTATATACCTGTCATTGCTCTTGAACCCAAAGATCTGCTCGAATTCTATTGGTGTAAGTATGGGTATCCTGAACTTTTCACCATCATCAATAGAGACTCTAGGGCAGCCTGTAAATACAGCGGCGTCACACATAAGATTCTCGATATCCACCGGATTTATATTGTCCGCTGTCACTATTATGGCATCCCTTCCCATTTCCTTTACCTTGCCGTAAATGCTGTATGCAAGTTTTTTCCTGTACTGTCCTATTTTCGTATCTATAATAATAGCAAATTTTTTTGCATCCATGGCCGGTTCTATCCTTGCATATCTCTTTCTGAGAAACCTCTCAATTTCCGGTTTTATGTTCCTTATGGATTTCTGGTTCAGGTCCAGTATGTAAACAGGCCTGTCTGTTGATAACTGGGCACCGATGCCATGGAAGAGCCCGGTGCTCACGAGAAGGTAAGCATCTACCCTGTTTGCTATGGAATGTGCTGAACTGAAATTGCAGCCCAGAACCTGGCCGGGGTATTTCAGCCTTCCATCAACACTGCCTATAATTACATTGTATCCAAGTTTCTCAAGTTTTTCCCTGACATACTCCATTTCCTTATAATACTGCACGGACGAGAGAAGGCCTATATTTTTAATCCTATCCTCAGACAGTACTGAGAAAACATCATCATCCAATTCCACAGTCCTGTAATAGTACTCTATAAAAATAACTGGTTTTGTATATTTTATATTGGGGATTTCAGAATGCCCGAACTGGACAATGCAGTCAACATCCCTGTAAACTTCCATGTTCCCTATATCACATGCACCATAAAATGACTGCGAGCTAATAATAACTTTGAACTGTTCTGAAAATCTATTAAATATATTGAATGATTCCGGTTTCAACCCATCCGGAATCTGAAGCAGTATTTTCTCCGCCTTAAGGTTTTTTAATTCTTCTATTGCCCCTTCTACATCCATTCACAGCTTATCGTTTTATATCTATTTAAATATTAAGATTTGAGCTGTGACCACCGAAAATGGTTGCGTTCGGGGTTAAATACTTCTTTATAAAGTTGATGGCTACATAGGCATTTCCACCATCTATTGCTATGATTGGATGTACTGGCTCGCCTGGCATTGTGGCCACATCGCCAACTGCAAATATGCCCTCTATATTTGTCTGGAATTCATCGTTTACGAGTATATTCCTGCCATTTTTGCTCATCTCTATATTTACAGATTTGAATGTATTGGCCTTACCCACATGCCCGATTGCAACTATCAGGGAATCAATGTTTAATCTCTGCACGCTCTTATCCTGTGCATTTGAAATTGATATGCTGCTGACCTTATCCTTACCTGATACCTCTGTCACTGAGCTATTCATAAGTAATGATATCTCCTTATTGTTCATTACGCTGTCAAGAGTTTTTTCAGCCGCCTTGAATTTTTCGCTATGGTGAATGACATAGACCTTCTTTGCCGTACCTGCAAGCTCACTTGCGTAATCCAGGGCGGAATCTCCGCCACCTACTATGGCAACCACCTGATCCTTGAACCTGTTTATATCCTTGACTGTGTACTCAACACCGCGACCCTTGAATTCCTCCTCTCCAGGGCATCCAATTTTTCTTGGGGTGAAATCGCCTATGCCTGTACATACAAGTACCGCCTTGCATGTGTATGCCTTTTCCCCATTTACCTCCACGGTAAACTTATCATCACCGGGTATTATATCCGTTACCTTGCTGCTCAGCCTGATTTCACCGTCGAATAATTTTGCCTGCTCATACATTTTATCCCTGAGCTCAGTAGCATTTATCCTTGGTATACCCTGAACATCATATACCATTTTCTCCGGGTAAAGTTCAGGTATCTGTCCACCAGTATAGTCAAGGGCTTCCAGGGTTACGCTTTTAATATCCCTGAGTCCTGCAAGAAACGTGGCAAAAAGTCCGGTTGGACCTGCTCCTATTATAACAAGATCGTAATCCTCCATGCCACGAATATATAAATACAATACAAAAACTTTGGTATAATCTAATTTATCATTATGGTAGTTATAGCCTGTAAAGTGTACTGCCAAAATCCTGTGATGCGGCCTCTATGGAAATATATCTTTTATTTCTGTTGGAAAGATACGCCTTGACAGTTTCCAGTGCAGTATCAGGAGTATTATTTTTCTCACTGAGGTGTGTGAGGACAATCCTGGTATTGTCCTTTGCTGCCATGGATATTGCCTCGGCTGATTGCTCATTAGAAAGATGCCCATGATCGCTTCTGATTCTCCTCTTGAGCATTTCAGTATAGGGGCCGGTTCTCAGCATCTCAGGGTCATGGTTTGCCTCAATGGCCATAATATCTGAACCATTCATTTCATACAGGAGTTCATCGCTTACAATTCCGAGATCGGAAACCACCGATATCCTTATTCCTCTTTTACGTATTATATACACCACAGGGTCCACAGCATCATGGTTCACTGAAACCGGTGTAACCGTGAAATTTCCTATGGCCACCTCACCATTTATACTGTAACCTTTTTCGAATCTCATTTTATCCAGGGTTCTTGCCCGTGAGTAAACATCTGCATGCAATTTCCTTGATATAGTCCTGGCACCGGCGGAATGGTCGGAATGCTCATGGCTTATAAATATGGATTTTTCAAGATCATCTATGCCGAGCATTGAAGTTTTCTCCAGGAATTTTTTCAGGCTAATGCCACAGTCTATTATGATCAGGTCATTTTCATCCCATATTACAGTGGAGTTCCCCCTGCTTCCAGAAGAAAGCATATAAAAGTTAAGCATAAACTCCACATACGTTTTTTCTATATTTTTTTATCCAATTTTATTCTTTATTATTGATTTAATTATATTTATATATTTATATAATATATACTATAAGGTGGCAATAATGTCAGACCTATCAGGCAATGCAGAAAAGATATACGATTCCTTAAAGGCTATGGGAGCTATTTCAGAGGAAAAGCTGAAAACAGCAGATGATATAATGAAAAAGGCATCACTTGGAAAGGGCCTTGTTAACGCAGGGCTAAAGGAACTAATGGATAAAAAGGTTGTAAAAAGGGTGGCAAGGCAGAAAAGTGCCGGTTATTTCATAATAAAGTAGATAAGCTTTGCCCTGCTTCTTCCACTCTAAATATAACTTTTATTTTATAACCATGAATTGATAAAACTTATATAGTCACATTTCCTTTATTAATTATAAGGTATGGCAACTCTAATACTGAATGTGGATCGTGATAATGATTACGGCATAAAGGCGGGCATAGAAGGTCCTGTTACGGGGTATGGCGATTGCTATAATGCAGCTCTTAAGCTAATCTCTGTGGATCCTGAGGATTCAGATGCAAATGCACTTTTCGGCACAATTAAGCTTTATGAGGATTTGAAGAGAAAAAATGAGAATGTTGAAATTGCCCTTATTACCGGTGACGATGATGTGGGTTCAAAATCAGATGAAATACTGAGCAAACAGCTTGACGACGTTCTCAGCATGGATCATTATGATGACCTGATACTGGTTTCAGATGGCGCTGAGGATGATTATATAACTCCTATAATATCATCAAGAATAAAAATAAGGTATGTAAAGCACATACTGGTAAGGCATAATGAAAATATAGAATCTCTTTATTATTATATTATAAGGGGGATAAGGGACAAAAAAATAGCAAGGAAATTTACAATTCCGGTCGGGTTGCTTCTGTTGAGCTATGGTCTGTCCTTGTTAATTTTCACCCTTTATTATATGATACTTACAAAATCATATGTAATAAACCCGGGAAGCGGCGCAGTAATGCTCGTAACTATCGTTCTGGGTGCGTATTTTGTTGGGAGGGCAGTGGAGCTAAACCAGCTTATTGTCAGGCTTGCAGTGAATATGAAAGAGTACTCACAGGAGGCAAAAATTTCCATGCTATCCTATGTTGTTTCCTTCTTTATCATAGTTATAGGGATTGCATACAGTTATGAGTCCACGGTTAGAAGGGTACCCATAATGAATAAAGTCCTACTGTTTCTTACTGTTTTTGTCTGGTGGATATTTGCATCCTTTGTTTCAAAGGAGCTCTTTGATGCCTTCGATCTTTATATAGAGGAAAGGCACGGTATGTCCAGAATGTGGTACGGGATTGCATTTTCACTCTCCATGGCACTGATATTCTATGGTATGATAAATTATATAAGGTACATTGTGGGCTTTATACCGCTCTCTGTGATGACTGTGTATTTTGGGTATATCATAGCCGGAATTGTGATTGCCCTTTCCGCCTCTGCAGTGCATAAATATTTTTCGTCCATAAAGAACAAAAATGGAAATGTTATGGAGATAAAATGAAATTCTGCGAATGGTTCCCGCTTTATTTGAGAATTACCGATTCTCTTGGAATAAACAGGACAGATGACTATACATCATCCCTGGAGCTCCATAGATTGATTCATAATGATGAATCATTGTTTGACAGGTACCGTGGACGGAATGCCTTCATAATAGGAAATGGGCCAGATCTGGAGGATGCCCTTACAACGGTGTCTGGTGGATATGTTGTTGTTGCCGATTCAGCCATAGACACGTATATGGAACTGCGGGGAATACCTGATATTATAGTATCCGATCTGGATGGAAATGTCGAGTCGATAATAAATTCCTCCAGAAAAGGGTCTTCAATAGTCCTGCATGCGCATGGAGACAACCGGGAAAAAATATTGCAGTATGCAAAATATTTTCCTGATGCTTTGGCAACAACACAGAATATTCCCATGGCACATCTTTATAATTTCGGTGGGTTCAGCGATGGTGACAGGGCCGCATTTCTTGCGGATCATCTGGATGCCGGATTGATAACTCTAATAGGATTCGATTTCAACCATGTTAATAAAAAAAACTATTACGACAATAATTCTCTGATCAGAAAGAGCATAAAGCTTGCATGGGCAAAATACCTCCTAAACTGCCTTGCAAACTCCAGGGGGAGTGATTTCACAGAAGGCAGTATTATCGAAATTTAGTTCTTTACCAGCGGCATGATCTTTCCGTTGCTATATATGACGGGGTTTTTGTAGAGATCAACCTGTAATGAACTTTCTATGTCAGCTCCTGCACCCATGATCTTGAGTCTCTTCGACCCATGACTTTCCCTGATCTGGTTGCAGTAGTCCTGTACGTTAACATCATTGCCTTCCAGTTTGCTTTTCAGCATATTTGCATATATATAATCCTCATCAGATATTCCATCTGGTCTGTTAGAGACTATTATCGATACTCTTTCCATATCCTTAACTGCATTGTATGTTGCAGTAAAGTTTATAAAAGATGATATGTAAATATCGCCCGGATATTCAACAATTTTAAAAAGAACCTTAATTCCATTGGTAGATGTGAACAGAAGAGTTTTTCCTGATAAATCAGTGCCCATTATAACGCTGGGTGAATTACCATAATTAAATCCAGGAATTCTGATACCATATCTCTCCCCACTTGTGAGGTAATCAGGATTTTTTGATTTCATCTTTCTGGTCTCTGTTACAGTTCTCACAGGTATTATGGAAGATGCACCCCTGTAAATCATTAGTGGTATTGTTGTCGTTGCCCTGAAAATATCTATGAGAACCTTTGTTGAATCATCAAATTTTTTTTCCTTTCTGCCATCGATAATATTAACGTTCATCTATAACGGATATCCTTTTTATATATCTTATTTTTTATTTTTGAAATATATAGAATAATGAATATATTCACATAATTCATATTTTGATATGTTTGTCAATAAATAGCAAACAATATATATTACCTGAAATTAAATTAATATGAACGGAGCCAGGTCTATTTTAGAAATGCTCAAAAAATATCAGGTTGATCATGTTTTCGGCCTGATAGGAGAAACGTCATTCCCATTATATTATGAATGGGATAGTTTTGAGGGTATAAATCACATATCAGGCAGGGACGAAAGAAATGTTGCAATCATGGCAGAAGCATATGCCAGGGTATCCTCAAAGCCCGGAATATGCGAAGTGCCTGGAGTCGGGGCCTCCTACACCATCCCTGCCATTGTAGAGGCATATACCAGTGGTACCCCACTGATAGAACTTTCAAGCGATATTTCAATGAATTCCACGAAGAAAAACGTACTTACAGAGTATGATAAAACCTTCATGTTTTCAGGTGTGACAAAGAAAGTTCTGAATGTGGCGACACCTGGAGATATACCCAGGATAATTAGATATGGATTCAGGATAGCAACAACTCCACCATCCGGCCCTGTTTTTATCAATTTTCCTCTGAATGTGTATAAGGACGGGGTAGAAGAATCAGAACTCTATTCAGATGATACATTTTCCAGATTTCCATCAATAAGGCAATCATGTGATGATGCATCAATATCCAGGGCTGCAAAAATGCTGGTTAAGGCATCAAGGCCAGTTATAATATGCGGGCAGGGTGTTCTTTACTCCGGGGCATGGGCACCTCTTCTGAAACTTTCAGAGATGCTTTCTATCCCTGTGGGTACAACCATTTCAGGGAAAGGGAGTTTTCCTGAGAACCACCCATTATCAATAGGAGTAGTCGGCAGCAGGGGTGGAAATGAAATATCCAGAAACACCGTGGACTCTGCAGACCTGATATTTTTCATTGGTACAAATACTGACTCGGCTTCCACATCATGGTGGAAATCCCCTGATCCATCAAAACATATCAGGATTGTGCAACTGGATAGCGATGTATCCCAACTGGGCAATAACTATGAAATTTCTGTAGGGCTTCTTGGGGACGCCCTTGAAATCCTTTCAAGAATCAATGCATTACTTCGGGAATTTATTAAAAAAAGGAAATATGGAAATGAAATACTGGATGCCAGGAACAAATGGGAATCCACCTTTATCGAATCAATAAGGGACAACTCCCATGTAAACCCTGCTAAATTTATAAAATGCCTAATGGAATATGGTGAAAAATTTGGAGCCATCACGGCAGACCCCGGAATAGGAGCCATTTACACTTCGGCGTTCTACCGCTGCACCCACTCTGGAAGAAAATTTCTTTTCAACTACTCTGCTGGTGGACTTGGTTTCGCACTCCCTGCGGCTATAGGGGCATATTACGCAGGAGGATCCGTAACCGTTTGCCTCACATCTGACGGGAGCATGGGTTTTGCCCAGGGGGAACTAGAAACTGTGGCCAGATATAATATTGGTGTGAAGGTGTTCATATTCAACAATAAATCATTTGGATGGATACGGGCTACCATGGTTTCCGATTATGGAAGAGTGCTCAGCGGGACAGATTTTTACGATACCAATTACAGTAAACTTGCAGATGCATTTTCGATGAAATATATACGCATTGAAAGAGACTCAGAAATCATGTCCTGCATGAGAGATGTATTTTCAGATGCGTCTCCCGCAATTATAGAGGTCATTGTACTTCCAGAGGATAAACTCTTACCACCAGTACCAGAATGGAAACATATAACAGATATTCCGCATAGGCTCTGAAAGCCAATCAATTGGTGGACCCGGTGGAATTTATTCCCACCACGTTATAAAAATTTCTGAAATATCTTGAAATAACAAGGTGAGCTACCTCATGTTAAAACATTGAGGCTTCCTGATTCATGGACAAAGCTTGCCCTGACATACGGACCTATATTCAGTCCTTCCAGGGTATTGGCATTCATCTCCACAGGCGTATATTCCCTTAGGCGCTCCACAGGTATATTTATTTTATATTTTTCATTTATTTTTTTAATTCCATAGTACATGTCATTTAATGCAGAATTATAATCCCTGTCTATAATAAAACCACATTCAGGGCATCTATATATTCTATCTTCCAGTTTGATATCATATTTATTATGGCAGCTGGAGCATTCCTTTGTAGTGGCCATGAATCTGTCAAGAAGTATAAATGTTGAGGCCTTATGCTTAAGTGCCTCCTTTATTCCACCTATGCCTGTTGACTCTATTCTTTTTCCGAATAATCTCTGCCATCCACTAATGTTATCATCCTGTGTTATTACTATATCATAGTTTGATGATAGATAATGTACTATCTTGTTTACAGTGTCCTTTCTCTTATTGGTTGTTTTTGTTTGCTCTGTGTTTAGTCTATTTTTTAATTTGTAATAGTTCTTTGAGTTTTTAGCCTTTTTAGATAACCTTCTCTGTATTCTTCTTTCTTTTTTGGATTTTGGTATATTGTAGTTTAATACTAATCCATTTGATAATGTTAGCTGGTTTTTGATTCCAAGGTCAAAGGATATCATTGACTGCTGTTCCAATGGCACTGTTGTTTTCTCTTTATTCCTGTATGCAGTTATATTCACATAGTAGCTGTTATTCTTATGAATTAACAGAGCACTTGCCGGGTCAAAGGATGAATCTAAATTCTCTAGGCCATAAACCCTGATATGCTGTTTTATTCCCTGTATTTTTATGTAGTTATTGTCGATAATCCTGTATGTAATATTATACTGCTTTAAAGGTATAGATGATACTTTATGCTTATACTTTAACCTGCCCACAGGGAATCCTTTATTTTTTAATTCATGCAATCCCTTTATGTTGTCTATGGCCCTGTCAATAATACCCTGCTTCATCTGTGATGATATATATTTTAATTCCCTTATTTCATAATGGTCCTTTACATACACCGGTACTTTATTTATCTTATAATCTGATTTGAATATATTATCATTGAATTAATCGTTGATTATATAATTATAAAGCCATTTAGCCTCCAAAAATATTCTGTTTAATGCTGTTCTGGTATTGTTATTAAGCTTATCACTGTCTATCTTTGTTTTTATAATTACTGCTGACTGGGATTTTCTTTTCTTTTTGGTTTTGTTCAAGGAATCTTTGATTTTATTCTTCTTTGTTTCTATCATGCTCATTTAGTAATTCCGTTATAACATCATTATAGCTTTCCCTCGGATTATTTTTCAATTTTCTTAATCTATCTTTGGTTTCATCATGAACTATTATATTTACAAATCCCATTATATGCATATATGTACTCAATATATAAATATTTAGTTCCAGAAATTCAGTGGCTTTCTTTCTGGT